>JBARCC010000001.1:0-1560 GCA_049793635.1 Maribacter sp.
CTACTTTTTAACTGCTAATAAAAACTTAATTAAACCCTATATTTGTTGCTTTGAAACCACATGAAAAACACATTTTATAAGTATCAGGGAACAGGGAATGATTTTGTCATCATCGATAACCGGCAGCATATTTTTCCACATGATGCTACATTGATCGCGCATCTATGCCATCGTAGGTTTGGAGTAGGCGCTGACGGACTCATTTTATTGGAAAATGATGATGAAACCGATTTTAAAATGGTGTATTTCAATGCCGATGGTAAAGAAAGCAGTATGTGCGGTAACGGAGGGCGATGCATCGTTGCCTTTGCTCATTTTTTAAAGATTATTGAAACAAGAACACAGTTTATGGCTGTTGATGGGCTACACGAGGCGGTCATCGATGGGGAGGTCGTAAGCCTTAAAATGAGAGATGTTCACGAGGTAAGTCAAAAAGTGAATTCTTTATTTTTGAACACTGGTTCTCCGCATCATGTGCAATTGGTCGATACCTTGAAATCGTTCGATGTTGCGAAAGAAGGTGCCCGTATACGGTACGGGGTATACGGCGAAAAAGGCAGTAACGTCAATTTCGTAGAACCACAGGATACCAATACCTTTGATGTGCGTACCTATGAGCGCGGTGTTGAAGACGAAACCTTGTCATGCGGCACTGGAGTGACCGCTGTAGCCATAGGAATGCATTTTTTAAAAAAAACAAAACAGCGTCACATTCAAATTAATACCCTAGGGGGTATTTTAGAAGTTTCATTTGAAGAACAAGGTGGAACGTACCATAATATTTATTTGAAAGGTGGTACAAAACAGGTTTTTAAAGGCGAGATCGAATGGTAAATCTTAAGGGCAATCATGTATACTTGAGGGCTTTGGAACAAATAGACCTTGAATTTCTGTATGAACTTGAAAATAATACAGCGGTTTGGGAAATTAGCGGAACCATTACACCGTATTCGAGAGAGGTATTACAATTATATTTGGATAATGCCCATAAAGACGTGTATGAAGTAAAACAGTTACGATTGGTGATTTGCTCACAGGAGCATCGGCGTTTGGGCCTGATCGACCTTTTTGATTTCGAACCTAGCCATAAACGTGCGGGGCTTGGAGTCATCATCTTAAATCAAGAACACCGTAATAAGGGAATAGGGGGCGAAGCGATTAGGGTACTTTGCGACTATGTTTTTGATGCGCTTGACCTTCGTCAAGTATATGCTAATATTTTAGAAGAAAATGAGAGCAGTCTACACTTGTTCAAAAAATTGGGGTTCGTTGAAGTCGGTGTCAAAAAAGATTGGATACGTGTAAAGAATGGTTTTAAGAACGAAGTATTATTACAAAAATTGAAAAGCTGATGTATATCAAACGAATTTTATTAGGTGTTCTTCTTTTGGGGCTACTTGGTGGAGGCATTTTCGCGTACTATGTATATAGTGCATTTTTTACTCCGAATACCAGTTTCAATAACGATGAAGCGTTCGTTTACCTACCTACGGGTGCCACTGCAACCGAACTCCAAGAACAATTGGCGCCATTGTTGGACGATATGGACTCCTTCAAGGC
>JBARCC010000002.1:0-1572 GCA_049793635.1 Maribacter sp.
ACTACGGAGGCCCAGTTCGACGAAATGATGAACATACATTTCAAAGGGGTCTATTTTTTGACGCAAAAGGCAGTACCCATGCTCAACGATGGTGGGGGCATCGTTAACATTTCATCGGGGCTGGCGCGGTTTTCATTGCCCGGTTCATCTGCATATGGCAGTATGAAAGGGGCCGTGGAAGTATTTACCAAATACTTGGCCAAGGAATTGGGGCATCGAAAACTAAGGGCCAATGTAGTCGCTCCGGGTGCCGTTGCGACCGATTTCGGAGGTGGAGAAAATAGGGATAACGAAAAGAAGCGGGCGCTCGTCGCAAGCAACACCGCTCTAGGCCGTGTCGGGGAACCTGAGGATATCGGCGGTATCGTGGCGTTCTTATGTTCGGAAGATGCACGATGGATCAACGGTCAGCGGTTGGAAGCCTCTGGAGGAATGATGTTGTAGGGCGCCATATTTTGGATACAATGACGTCTTCGCCGTTTTTAGAATTACAAAGGATAAGGAGGAACCTGCATATAGTGCGGTTTACATCCCTTTGATGCTTTTGAACGAAAAGCCGTTTGCCATATTGGTTTTGGTACGCTCCTTGGACTTCTTTTAGAAATTATAACGATATGCGTTTTTTATGTTCCAGTATGTTGGCCACTACCCTTACCCGCAATGTGTTAACGGTGCTCCTATTTTTAACGGTCTTAAATTCAAAAGCACAGACCAGCTATCGGCCTGGCTACATCATTTTGAAGACCAACGACACGGTGTACGGTGGCATCAAGGACAGGAGTCATTTTAGCGGCGAAGTGTTCCTAAAAATCAAATTTAAAAGGAAAGGACGCTGGGTAAAACGCTACACGGCCGATGACCTGCTGGGCTATTACAACGGGGAGCATCGATTTGAATCGGTGTGGTACCACGAAGAAGGCAATTTTTTCAACACCACCTTCCACTCCTCCCCAGCCTACACCGAAAAAGCATTTTTAATCGTCTATTCAAAGGGACCTTTGAGTGTATACGGGAAAGAATTTACCGACGCTGACAGCAGCTATCCAAATTCGTTTCCACTGCTTAAGCGTGAAGGAGATGCTTATTTTGTAAGGTCCACCCAAGGTATCCTGGGCCTTAAGAAAAAGCAACTGGCCGCTTATTTTAGCGATTGCCCCACATTGGCAAAAATGATTACCGAGCGTTCTATTAAAAAGACCTATGAAGTGGCGGAATACTACAATAAGAAATGCAGTCAATAGTAATAGGTTAGAAAAGGTCCATCGTTTGCAAAAAAATAAATTTTCACTACATAGAAAGGTACAACATGAAAGCGGTCCCAAGGGCAATCATTTAGTGGATAATACAATGGATAAAAAAAGCAGAATCATCATTTGTGGGGCAGGTATTGCAGGGGTTGCCAGCGCCTATTATCTTTTAAAGAAAGAAAAGGGAATTACCGTCATCCTCATCGATAAAAATCAGCCGCTATCGTTTACGACAAGTAAATCGGGTGAAAATTTCAGGGACTATTGGCCCCAAAAACCAATGCGGGATTTTGTAAGCGACAGCATTCACCTCATGAACGAGTTA
>JBARCC010000003.1:0-2392 GCA_049793635.1 Maribacter sp.
CAAATAAGTGCCCTGCCCTATTCATTTCTTCGGGCATCGGTATCCACGTAGTTTCAAAACCGATTTTTTCGAACGCCTCGGCAAAAGTGGTCCCAACCTTTTCAACCCCTGCCAAATTCAAGGTACCGCTATTGATGTTCACCACTTCTTCCAAAATCGAAATAGCGGCTTTGGAATTGCTCTCCACACTTTTTACAATGTTCTTTTCGGTACGGGATAGTTTTTGGGCAGTAACGCTGAAGCAGCAGCATACCAAAATTGTGAGCAGTATTTTTTTGTACATGTTTCCGGTTTTGTTCAAATGTACCAAAAAGAGGGATAATGAAAAACTGGAAGGATTTCTTGGTCAATAGAATGGGTTACTCAAACCGAATCGCCTTCACGGGACTAATGCGGGTAATGATGTAAGAGGGTATCAATAGCATCAAAAGACACAAAAGCAACACCCCTACATTGAGCGAAATGATGGTGACAACGTCAATCTGTACGGGAATGTATTCAATATAATATTCCTTCGGATTCGGAAATTTGAACAACCTGAACCTTTCTTGTACAAAAAGCACCCCAAGACCGATCAGATTTCCCCAAAAAAGCCCAACGCCGATCAAGTAGGCCGCGTTGTACAAAAATACTTTACGAATGCTCCAGTTATTGGTGCCCAAGGCCTTTAAGATTCCGATCATGGGCGTACGTTCCAAGATCAGCACCAAAAGTGCCGTAATCATATTGATACCGCCGACAATAATCATGATGCCGATGATCAGTGCGATGTTGAAATCAAAAAGACCTATCCATTCAAAAATTTTATAGTATTTGTCCTTTATGGTTCGGGTATCCAAACTTGATACGGTACTGCCGTAGATTTCGGCACTTTTTGCATCAATATCTTCGAAACGATCAAGAAAAACCTCAAAATTGCCCACTTCGGTATCCTGCCACTTGTTCATACGTTGAATATGGCGTAGGTCAATAAAAATATAGAGTCCGTCGATTTCCTCGAAACCACTATCGTATATTCCCGTAATCTTGAAATTGCGTTGGTTGGGAATCTTATCCGCAGCATCATCCCTCAGAAAAAAGGTAAAGAACGAATCCCCCACCTTTAGGTTCAGGCGGTTGGCCATGATGCGCGATAGCAATACCTCGCTATTTAATTCCCCTTCAACATCGGGTAGGTTACCGGCGACCAAAAATTCCTTCATCGCAGACCAATCATAATCGGCCCCTACCCCCTTGGCAATGATTCCCTCAAACGTTTCCTCAGTTCTGATGATGCCGGCTTTCGTCGCCACGGCCTGTATATGCGTAACTCCCTCAACTTCCTTAAATTCCGGGTAAAAATCCTGCTCTTTCGATACCGGAACGACCGAAACTTCAGAGTTGTTATTGTCGTAGTTATAGATCTGTACATGCCCGTTAAAGGCCGTAATCTTTTCGCGTATCTTTTGCTTTAGGCCCAAGCCGGTGGCGATAGCGATCAACATCATAATAACGCCAATAGCGATCGCAGCGATCGCTATTTTTATAATTGGGGCCGATATGCTACTTTTATGCTCCTTTCCTTTGATAAGGCGCTTTGCGATAAAATATTCTAGATTCAAATGATGCTATTTTTATCCAATTTCAAAAGTACAGTTTTAATATGGTTTTTGGTATTGGCCACCTGTGGAAACCAAGCGGACACTTCACAGGCCGCCCCTAAGTACCTAATGGATTCCGTCGCAAGGGACAGCGTGAAGCCTATTGTCGTCGCCGCAAATCGAACTCAGGCCTATTTGCCCTTGTTAACAGGAAAAACGATAGGTGTCGTTGCCAACCAGACCAGCGTTATTTTTAAGGAATCAGGAACGGTTCACGTGGTGGATTCGCTGCTTTCCCTACAGCTGGATATCAAAAAAGTATTTGCACCCGAACATGGTTTTCGAGGACAGGCCGATGCAGGGGAACATGTAAAAGATGGGTTAGATACCCAAACGGGACTGCCCCTTATCTCTCTTTATGGAAAAAACAAAAAGCCGAGCCAAACCCAATTAGACGGTCTGGAGGTGGTACTTTTCGATATACAGGATGTTGGGGTCCGATTTTACACCTATATCGCTACCTTGCAGTTGGTCATGGAAGCCTGTGCGGAAAAAGGCATTCCTATCGTAGTGCTTGACAGACCCAACCCCAATGCACACTACGTCGATGGGCCGACCATGGAAACCGAACACACCAGCTTCTTGGGCATGACCGAAATACCGCTGGTGTACGGCATGAGTATTGGCGAATACGCGCAGATGATCAATGCCGAAGGATGGTTGGAAAACGGGTCGAAAGCAGACCTTACCGTTATTATCTTGGAAAACTGGACACATGCATCGGTGTACAGCCTGCCCATTAGACCCTCGCC
>JBARCC010000004.1:0-2532 GCA_049793635.1 Maribacter sp.
TTCAGGGGGGGGCCATCAACACCTCTACCACAGATTTCAACGAGGTGAGCCGCATCGCCGAGCGTAGACAGCGCCTTACCGAGGACAACCTTATCTTTACCACGAATTATACCTTCAACAAAACCAATCGAACAGGCATCACTGATAATACTTTTTATCAATTTCGGTGGAAGTTGGAAAGTGCGGGGAACCTACTCTCGGCCTTTTCGGCGATCGTTCCTTTCAACAAGGACCCACAAAATCAATTGTTGGTCTTCGGAATACCGTTTTCACAGTACATTAAGACGGAATTTGATTATGTGAAATATTGGGATCTCTCACGCTCGAACGTGTTGGCCGCAAGAGCATTTTTTGGCATCGCCGTTCCTTACGGAAATTCCGATAACATCCCTTTTGTTCGTAGTTATTTTGCGGGTGGCTCAAATGACAATAGGGCCTGGTTCCCCTACTCTTTGGGCCCAGGAAGCGTCTCGGCCGTAAACGACTTCAATGAGGCCAACTTAAAACTGGCGCTCAACCTAGAATATAGATTTCCCATTGTGGGGGATATCAATGGTGCTATTTTTGCCGATGCGGGAAATATCTGGAACGTATTCGATAATGTCGAAGATCCCGAAGCCACCTTTGAAGGTATTTCATCGCTAAAAGATATCGCCCTGGGAACCGGTATTGGCCTGCGTTACGATTTCACCTATTTCCTTTTTAGACTAGATTTAGGCTTTAAGACCTACAATCCTGCTGAAATTCAATCCAAAAGATGGTTTAGAACCTATAATTTCGCCAATTCCGTTTTACAATTAGGCATCAACTATCCCTTTTAAGTTCAAGTTCAAGTTCAAGTTCAAAAAAACCTTGGAAGATATCGTTAATGCGTTGCACTGCAAATAGTGTTAGAAGAATGGACTCTTTTCATCATTTATACATCAATTCAAAAATGCAAAGTGCTTGTTTTTATGACATCGAGCAATAATTAAAACTTCTAAACTCATAAACTTCTAAACTACTCCCCTCGCGGCCATAATTATTTTATTACTTTTGTTCAACATTTTCTAGAAACTAAATAGAACTTATCATTATGGCTCACAATATTAAACCGGGGGTTGCTACCGGAGACGAAGTTCAGGCAATATTCAACTACGCTAAGAAAAAAGGGTTTGCATTACCTGCTGTAAATGTGATAGGTTCAGATACCATAAATGGTGTTTTAGAAACTGCAGCAACGTTGAACGCACCTGTAATCATTCAATTTTCCAATGGTGGAGCCCAGTTCAATGCCGGCAAGGGACTTTCTAACGAAGGTCAGAAAGCAGCGATATTGGGAGCGGTAGCCGGAGCAAAACATATTCACCAATTGGCAGAAGCCTATGGTGCAACCGTGATTCTCCATACAGATCACTGTGCTAAAAAATTATTACCCTGGATCGATGGGATGTTGGATGCCAGTGAACAGCATTTTGCCGAAACCGGCAAGTCCCTGTTCAGCTCGCACATGATCGATCTATCCGAAGAGCCCTTGGAAGAAAACATCGAAATCTGCAAAACGTATTTACAGCGCATGAGCAAAATGAACATGACGCTTGAAATCGAACTGGGCATTACCGGTGGTGAAGAGGATGGCGTAGACAATTCTGATGTCGATGATTCAAAGTTATATACCCAACCAGAGGAAGTCGCCTACGCCTACGAAGAACTTTCTAAAATAAGCCCAAGATTTACGATTGCCGCAGCATTCGGAAATGTACATGGAGTCTATAAGCCGGGGAACGTAAAACTGACCCCTAAAATTCTTAAAAATTCTCAAGAATACATTTCCAAAAAATACAATGTTGAACACAATCATATCGATTTTGTGTTTCATGGTGGTTCGGGATCTACCGTGGAGGAAATCAGGGAGGGCATCAGTTACGGCGTCATAAAGATGAATATCGATACCGACTTGCAGTATGCATTTTTGGCGGGTGTAAGGGATTATATCCAGGACAATAAGGAATATTTGCAGTCGCAAATAGGAAACCCCAAAGGCGCGGACGAACCCAATAAAAAATATTACGACCCAAGGGTATGGTTGCGCAAAGGGGAGGTCACTTTCACAGAACGTCTAAAAAAAGCGTTCGAGGATTTGAACAACGTGAACACCCTATAATCTACTTTGCGATACCCTGAAAATAGATACTATGACGGCTTGGTTTAAAAGAAAAGAAAAAGGCATTCAGACCTCTACTGAAGAGAAGAAAGACACTCCTAAAGGACTTTGGTACAAATCACCGACCGGTAAGATTGTAGAGTCGGATGATCTGGCCAGAAATTTTTACGTCAGTCCCGAAGATGATTATCATGTACGGATTGGAAGTCACGAGTATTTTGAAATCTTGTTCGATAAAAACATATATACCGAGCTTGACGAAAAATTGACCTCTAAAGACCCCTTAAAATTCGAGGATACCAAAAAGTATGCAGAGCGGTTAAAAGCGGCTCAAAAGAAAACCGGGTTAAAGGATGCCGTAAGAACAGGTTATGGCAAATCGCTGGGTA
>JBARCC010000005.1:0-1736 GCA_049793635.1 Maribacter sp.
GTTGCGGCCTGCACGCTGGCCGGTGTCGATTTTGGATTTAGCTTACTTTGGGCAATGCTACTATCCATCATTGCTACCTACGTGCTTCAAGAAATGTCGGCTCGTTTAGGCATTATTACGCAAATGGGGCTAGCGGATGTCATCAAACAAGAGCTTGGTAACCCTTGGATTCGCAATACGGTACTGGGGCTTATTTTTTCGGCGATCATAATCGGAAATGCCTCCTATGAGGCCGGGAATATCGGTGGAGCTACCCTGGGGATGGAAGCTCTGTTTGGTGATGCCCTTAGCCAATGGTACCCGATAGTCATAGGCACACTGGCATTCGTATTGCTCTATTTTGGAAATTACAAATCGTTGGAGAGCGTATTCATCTTTCTGGTGCTCATCATGAGCCTTTCGTTTGTTCTAACGGCATTTTTGACCCGCCCCGATCTTTTTACAATGCTTAAAGGGTTAATGGTACCCACCATACCAAAGGGTGGGATTCTTACGATTATGGCCTTGGTGGGGACCACCATTGTTCCCTATAACCTTTTTTTACATGCGGCATTGGTAAGCGAAAAATGGAAATCAAAAACCGATCTGAAATTGGCAAGGCGCGATACCTTGGTCTCGATTATGCTCGGAGGATTGGTTTCTATCTGTATCATGATTTCCGCTGCTGCCATAAAAACTTCGGAAGTCAAAAATGTGATGGACCTGGCCAAAGCGCTGGAGCCATTATATGGTTCCGCTGCCCTGTACTTCATGGGGGTCGGCCTTTTCGCAGCGGGCATTACGTCAGCAATCACCGCTCCACTTGCTGCCGCATATGTGGCCAATAGCTGCTTCGGTTGGAAGGCAGACTTTAAGGATAAAAAATTCAGGGCGATATGGATACTGATTCTAGTGCTTGGGGTTTTCTTTTTATCCTTTGGAATAAAACCCATAGAAATTATAAAATTTGCACAGGTAGCCAACGGATTGTTATTGCCCATCATTGCCATTTTTCTACTTTGGGTGGTGAATAGGGCCGGGGTAATGGGTGCCCATAAAAATACGGGCTTGCAAAATAGGATTGGAGTATTGATCATTTTACTCGCAGTGGTCTTGGGTGCAAAAAGTATAGTAACTGTTTTTGGAGGGTAATAAGATGACGAAACGAACGCTGAATATCAATTGCGATGTGGGTGAAGGGGTCGGGAACGAAGCAGAAGTCTTTCCATTGATCGACTCTTGCAACATCGCGTGTGGTGGCCATGCAGGAAATATAGAAACGATGAGGACCTGTCTATCTTTGGCTAAACAATATAAGGTGTTGGTCGGGGCGCATCCATCCTATCCTGATCGCGAACATTTCGGGCGTGTGGCCATGGATATTTCGGAGCGTGAGTTAAGGGAGAGCATCCAAGGGCAGTTGGCAGTGCTTTTAACACAATGTAGTGTTGCAGGTGTTGCACTGCATCATATAAAACCGCACGGTGCCTTGTACAACGAAATAGCGAAAGACGAAAAGAAAGCGAAGGCTTTTCTGGAAACCATCATCAAATTTAAGGACGAGGTATTTGTATATGTTCCATATCAAAGCGTCATCGAGGAGCTGGCCTTGTCCCAGCATTTTAAAGTAAAACGGGAAGCTTTCGGTGATCGAAACTATGGGTCGGACGGACGCCTGGTTTCTAGGGAACAAGGGAATGCACTGATTACAGATCCCAAACAGGTCATGGGGCATATCGCATTGATGCATACTAAAG
>JBARCC010000006.1:0-4176 GCA_049793635.1 Maribacter sp.
TTCACATCAATTCCATTTCAGTTCTTTCGAATAGAAGGTTACTTGAATGCCATTTTGTTGTTCGTTAGGATGAGCACCCACAAAGAGTAAACCTATGAACAAAAGAAATACCATGTTTGAGACTTAGTCATGGAATATAATACATTTCGTAAAACTTAAAAGTCCATTTATCCAATATCAATCTGTTCTAGAGGGTGGTGAAGGTTGGTCAAGGCTTTAGCTTCATGAATTTCATGAAAGTGCACTATATTATTGTCATTTTAGCTAATTTCGATAAGACAGAAGGAATAGTGCTTGTAGGATAACAGTATTTTTTTAATTATGCATACCACTCAAGCGGCTTGTTTCAATAACTAAAACGCTAATAATTCATATATGAACCTTAGCTACTGGGAGCAAAAATCCTGGTTTTCCAATATCGACTTTACGGTAGTGGGCAGCGGTATCGTGGGCCTCACCTGTGCGCTTGAACTACGTGCTAAATATCCTAACGCACATATTTTGATTCTGGAGAAAGGCAGTTTGCCTCAAGGTGCCAGTACCAAGAATGCGGGCTTCGCTTGTTTTGGAAGTATTTCCGAGATGTTGGCGGATCTGAAATCCCATTCCGAGGATGAAATAATAGCCTTGGTTAACGATAGATGGGAAGGAATTAAAGCTTTACGGTCACTTGTAGGAGATGAGGCCATGGGATATGAGCAGCATGGTGGCTACGAACTTTTCATGAAAACGGACCTAGAACTATATAATGAATGTAAAGAAAATATAAAGTACATCAACACGCTTTTGAGGCCAATTTTTAAGGGAGATGCCTTTACGACCACATCAAATCGATTCAAGTTCAAGGGTGTTCAGCAGCATTATATTTTACAGAATTTCGAAGGGCAGATCGATACCGGTAAAATGATGAAGTCTTTGTTACGACTGGCCCAAAAAAAAGGTATAACCGTTTTAAACGCTACCAGGGTGAAATCGTTTAAGGAGGTGGGTGATAAGGTTCAAATTTCAACGGATGATATGGAGTTCAAGACCAAAAAAATGTTCATCGCCACTAATGGTTTTGCCGCTCAATTGCTTAATGAACCCGTTAAACCTGCTAGAGCACAAGTATTGATTACAAAACCAATTCCTAGGCTACAGGTAAAAGGAACTTTTCATGTAGAAGAGGGGTATTATTATTTTCGAAATATCGATGATCGAATATTGTTAGGGGGCGGTAGAAACCTAGACTTTACACCTGAAGAAACGAGTACTTTTGGAGAAACCTCCTTGGTCCAAAATAAGCTTTACGAACTTTTACAAGAGGTAATCCTTCCCAACATACCATTTGAGATTGATTACGCTTGGAGCGGTATCATGGGGGTGGGACCGCATAAACATCCGATCGTGAAAACAATTTCGGACCATGTGGCTTGTGGGGTACGATTAGGCGGTATGGGGATTGCTATTGGCACCTCGGTTGGTCAAAAATTAGCCAATAGCTTTCAGGAATTCCAACTATGAACAGAAGCGTTTTCTGCATTTTGGCTCAAAGGGAATAACATTTTAAGTTAAAAAATAGGAAGATTTACTGTAGCTAATTATCATTAAGTCTGTTGATATTTTAATCCGAGAATTGTGTAACACAACCCCTTAATTTTATTATGCGGATTAGGTTCAGAACTAGCGTAAATAATCATTTCCATACATAAAGTACACTACCTACTCCTTTTTTACTAATGCATTTTCAAAAGATTTGTTTTAGTCAGCTAATGCAACAACTCTCCACTCCGCTTTGGAAAGGGTTAGGGAGCGGTTTTTTGACTTGCGTTTAACTTTGGTTGTTGAACGACCTTAGCTCCCAAAGCTAGGCTCAAGTAAAGTGTTGAATTCCAACGAATAGCGAAATTCGACTTGCGATTATGCACTGTAGTTCAAACCCGCATATCGCGGTTCATGAATAAATAATCTAAACGGTTAGTTGTTAGCAATTACCTCTGATTGTTTACAACAATACGAACGAAGGGCCTTTTTAATATCTATCTTTCTCGCCCGCCTACATTTTTAAATTTAGGTTGTGGTAGACCTTTGCCCAGAAAAGCAAACCTATCCTCGTGTTGTAGGGCGGCAAATACGATATGAAAAGATTATTTAATGCACTAAGGGGTTCCGGCTGTATAGTGCTACTCTATATTGCCAGCTTATCGAGTTGCGCAGTTACCGAGAGTAGACATACACGGGAATATACCAAAGTCTGGAGAAAATTGATTAAAACCAAGGCTTGGCAAGAATCGCTCATGGCGAACAACGCGGTGTCTGAAGCGGAAATCTACGCTACTATCGATAGTGATCGGTTTGATGGCATAGTATTAAAATCAACCACACGGTTTGATGCTAAATACCAGTCTTTGGTATCTCGGGCCTATTTTAAAATCATCACGGAAGCTGAAAAAGCCGATGCCCGAATTTCTGCAGAATATAAGTTGCTTCAAACCTGGAAATTAAATTTCAAAGCCGATCAAAGAAAAATTACTGAAATCACTAGGAAATATGAAGCACATAGGGCGATGCTGAATGGGCTAAAATCATGGAATATCTTCGGCGATAATCGTACGGGGGATTTGGATTATTTCAAGAAGGAAAACGAGGATGCCATTCAAAGAATGATCGGAGAGGGAGTTACGAATGATCAAATTGTGAATTACCTCATCTATAAATTGGCAGATGTATACCATGGGGAAGAAAATTGAAGATTGGAAGCGCGTTAAGGATGCCGTGCATACCCATTGTGTCGATTTCATAAATGAACGGTTGAAACGCGTTCAACTGCATATCCTTGAACTCGAACATGCCTTGACTTCCGAAACCAAAAGTAGTGCAGGGGACAAACATGAAACGGGCAGGGCCATGATACAATTGGAACGGGAAAAACTCGGTCAACAATTATCGGAACTGGAAAAAACGCAACAGCTATTCGCCAGAGTCCCCAAAGATCGAAATACAAAAACTATCGGTTTGGGAAATTTAGTGGTTACCGAAACCTTGATGTACTACATTGCCATATCGGCCGGTGAATGTATCGTTCAGAAGCAGTCGGTCTATTGCATATCGGCGGTATCACCCATCGGTCAATTGCTGATGGATAAATCTGTAGGGTATAAAATGACCTTCAACGGAAAAACGGCCACTATCCTAGGAATCTACTGATCGGCTATGCTCTTTTTTAGTTATCTTGAAGTCGTCTTTTGCCCACAAGTACAAAAGACATAATCAACCAACGATTAAAGGGAAATGGAATTACTGTATTTGATTTTTGCGGTGTTGGCCATTATTTTTTTGACCACCAAATTGAAGATACATGCTTTTCTTGCGCTCTTCATCATTTCCATTGCCTATGGTCTTTTGGCGGGAATGCCTTGTGCGGATATTATTCTTTCTATAAACGAGGGTTTTGGCGGAACGCTTGGAAAAATAGGGTTGATCATTGTTTTAGGAGTAATCATAGGCGCATTTTTGGAAAATACAGGAGGTGCTTTTGCTATTGCCGAGCGTGTGCTTAGGTTTATTGGGAAGAACAGGGTTACGACTGCGATGGGAATCATTGGATATATCGTTTCCATTCCGGTATTCTGTGATAGCGGTTTCATGCTATTACATCCGTTGAACAAAAGTCTTTCCAAAAAAGCCAACCTGTCGATTGCTGGTCCTGCCGTAGCCTTGGGACTAGGCCTA
This sequence comes from Maribacter sp., assembly GCA_049793635.1. GTDB lineage: Bacteria > Bacteroidota > Bacteroidia > Flavobacteriales > Flavobacteriaceae > Maribacter. The sequence goes on from JBARCC010000006.1 coordinate 3,712, forward strand.
ATGGCTTCCCATACCATGGTGCCACCAACCCCGGGTCCGATAGCCGCCGCCGGAATCTTAGGGGCAGATTTGGGAATGGTCATCGCTTTTGGGTTTCCAATAAGTATAATAGCCTTGACCGTGGGTATTTTGTTTGCTAAAAAATATGCTGCCAAAACCGAGATAGCTCCTGCGTTAGAAACCGAAAGGGAGAAAGAAAAGCGTATCGACAACCCGCCTAGTGCTATTAGGGCATCCATTCCTATTTTGGTTCCTATTCTGTTGATCGTCCTAAAATCGATATTGAATTCTGGCGCAAAAGGAGTACACAATCCGGTTACGGAGGTAATCGACTTTTTAGGAGAGCCCATTATAGCGTTGCTTCTAGGGGTCTTTTTATGCTTATTACTGCCAAAAAAGCTGAACTATGACATGCTTTCCTCGGCCGGCTGGGTGGGGAAGGCCATCAAGGATGCGGCATCCATA
>JBARCC010000007.1:0-3533 GCA_049793635.1 Maribacter sp.
TAAATAGAAGTTACGTACTTTTTGTAATGGAGCATGCGAAAAGCAAAATGCAACGTATGGAGCAGATAAAAGGGCTACGAACGAACATCAAGGACTTCGCAAAAGATTTAATCGTCGACGGCAATGCGGAAAAGAACTTTAAAATCACCAAACATAATCCACAACTATTTTCGGAAGGGGCTTGGCTTCAGTTTGTATTTCTACTGAATTTTTGGAAGTCTGATGAGTCCGCAGGCTTTGAGAAGACCGATGTAGCCATCGAAAAATCAGTGAATACAATATTCGATGTATTCGATAATACACCTTTGGATAACCTCATAGATTTTGGCAAGTTTCTGTATAAAGAATCTTGGGCCTAACCTTAAACACTCCTATTGAAAACACTCGACAGAATACCTACCGGAAAGATTGAAAGAGCAAGTAAGCTGGTAAAGACCGGTGCAAAAATCGGTGGGAATTATGCCAAATATCTCGGCAAAAAGCTTATCAATTCCGAGACCACTAAAGACGAACTCAACGAAGACAATGCGTCCGATATTTATGACGGACTCAAATCCTTAAAGGGGAGTGCCTTGAAGGTTGCCCAGATGTTGAGCATGGAGAAGAATTTGCTTCCTAACGCGTACGTAGAAAAATTTTCGTTGTCCCAGTTCTCGGTACCGCCGCTATCTGCGCCTTTGGTCAGAAAAACGTTTAAGCAGTATTTAGGAAAATATCCAGAAGAGGTGTTCGATACGTTCGACAAAGATTCAATTAATGCCGCCAGTATCGGTCAAGTGCACAAGGCCACAAAAGACGGTAAGGCGTTGGCCGTTAAGATACAATACCCTGGGGTTGCCCAAAGCATCAGTAGTGATTTGGCTTTGGTGAAACCGATTGCGACCCGTATGTTCAATTTAAAGGGAAAAGATTCTGCCAAATATTTTAAGGAGGTTGAGGATAAATTGGTGGAGGAAACGGATTATATTTTAGAGGTTGCCCAGAGCAAGGAAATTACCGAAGCTTGCCAAGGGATTGCGAACCTCAAGTTCCCGACCTATTACAGCGAATTGTCAAGCGAACGGGTCATTACGATGGATTGGATGAAGGGGAAACACCTCAGTGAATTCACGAAAACCGATTTCTCTCAGGAAACAGGAAATAAACTGGGTCAGGCGCTATGGGACTTTTATATGTTTCAGATTCACGGGCTGCGCAAGGTACATGCCGACCCACATCCCGGTAATTTTTTGGTAAACGAAGAAGAGGAATTGATAGCGATCGATTTTGGATGTATCAAAGAGATTCCTGATTCATTTTACGTTCCCTATTTTGAATTGGCGAAACCAGGGAATATTTCTAGCGATAGCATCTTGACCGATAAACTGTACGCGTTGGAAATTTTAATTGCCACTGATACCCCCGATGAAGTCCTATTCTTCAAAAGGCTGTTTTACCAATTGCTAAGCCTCTTCACGTCCCCTTTTCATTTAGAGGAGTTTGATTTCGGTAATGAAGAATTTTGGGGAAAAATCGCTGATTTAGGCGAAAACTTTGCCTCTGATAAACAACTACGAAAAATGAACGGCAACAGGGGTTCAAAACATTTTTTATATATGAACCGTACTTTTTTTGGCCTATACAATCTTTTACATGATCTTAAAGCAAAGATAAAGGTCAATAATTACAAACAGTATTTGGATTAACGCTTTTTATCAAGCGATTTTTTAAGAATCAGGGGGTTGTAGGCGGTTTTTTATCACAATCGGTATTTCTTCTTTATATTGCAATACTAATGTAGCCCGATGCTGATCTGGCCAAAAACACGAACATGTATAATTCAAAAATAAGTGGTCTAGGGTACTATGTGCCCGATAATGTGGTTACGAACGAAGATTTGTCAAAAGTCATGGATACGAACGACGATTGGATCCAAGAACGCACGGGCATTAAGGAACGCAGACATGTCATTAGTGGAGACGGCGACACTACCACCACAATGGGGGTAAAGGCTGCTAAAATTGCCATTGAACGTGCGGGCATTGATAAGGATGACATCGATTTTATTGTTTTTGCTACCTTAAGTCCAGATTATTATTTTCCTGGTCCCGGTGTTTTGGTACAACGCGATTTGGGTATAAAAACGGTGGGAGCTTTAGATGTGCGCAACCAATGTTCGGGTTTTGTGTATGCGATTTCGGTTGCAGACCAGTACATTAAAAGTGGTATGTACAAAAATGTGTTGGTCATTGGCTCCGAACTGCACTCCCATGGGTTGGATATGACCACGAGGGGCAGGGGAGTTTCCGTTATTTTTGGCGATGGTTCTGGGGCCGCAGTGTTGACACGGGAAACGGATACATCAAAAGGAATACTTTCCACACACTTACATTCAGAAGGGCAACATGCCGAGGAACTTTCATTGATCGCTCCCGGTATGGGTAAAAGATGGGTCACGGACATTATCGAAGATAACGATCCCGAAGACGAGTCGTACTACCCATACATGAATGGCCAATTTGTATTCAAGAACGCGGTAGTCCGTTTTAGTGAGGTCATTATAGAGGGGTTGAAGAAAAATAATCTAGAAGCCACCGATATTGATCTCTTGGTACCACACCAGGCCAACCTCCGGATATCTCAATTTGTACAGAAGAAATTTCAATTGAACGATGACCAAGTCTTCAATAATATTATGAAGTACGGGAATACGACAGCGGCGTCCATACCCATCGCGTTGACCGAGGCTTGGGAAGCGGGTAAAGTGAAGGAAGGCAATCTTGTGGTATTAGCGGCTTTCGGAAGCGGTTTTACCTGGGGTAGTGTGATTATTCGATGGTAAAGTCAAGCGCACCACTACAATACTAGGTGTCCAATAGATCAATTTAGAAGTTCTTGTGCTCTTTGGTTTGGCCGAAGGGAATATGCTTAAAAAGGGAATCGGAGACGAGACCTTAAAAATCCGTAGAAGTATATTTATTTCTTTGGATAGTATAGCGAAGCCCGTACGTCCAACTTACGTCGGATGACGGGCCTCTATTGTTGATAGGCTACACTAAACACTAACCATTAACTATACACATAGCCTATACAACATTTGCTATACGGTCTGTGTGATTAGCATTAAATAGTTTTAAATTTCACATAAAGTTACGACTTCGCATCTACTTAAAATCGTAAACAATCATGAAAAAAACCTTAGTTTTTGGAGCTTCCTTAAAACCAAGCCGTTACAGTTTTATGGCGGTTCAAAGACTCGTTGCCTCAGGAATTGAAACTGTTGCTTTCGGTTTAAGAGCGGGCGAGGTAGGGGGTGTTCAGATCAAAACAAGTCTTAAGCATATTGGGGAAATACATACCATTACCTTGTATTTGAACCCGAAGCGGCAAGAGGAGTATTATCAGGCGATACTTGCCTTGGCCCCTGATAGGGTCATCTTCAATCCCGGTACCGAAAATCCTGAGTTGTACGATTTGCTAAAAAATAATGGTATTGAAGTGGAAGTTGCGTGCACTCTGGTGCTTTTGGGAACCAATCAATACTAATATTCCCG
>JBARCC010000008.1:0-1612 GCA_049793635.1 Maribacter sp.
GGCTACACCCAAAATCACAGAAAATGCCTTGAACTTATCGGTTAAAGGGTTAGCGGAGGCGTTAAGGGGCTTAAATGCTTGAACATCTATACCATTGGTTATGGTGCTCACAGGATACTGCTTTAAAAAACTATCCTTGAGCTTCGATGCCAACCAACCTGAGACCGGTACTAAGGTCATGTTCGGCACAGATGTAAATGCTTTTTTCTTTTGATTGAAATTTTTTGTCGATCTATCTCGGTACCAACTTTTCGGATAGGTGTGTGTCAATGGACAGGTATGGCATTCCGTTTTCCATTTTTCACAACCCACATATTCAAAATGGGTACAATGGCCGGTGAAGGCCCAACAATCATGCAAGGTCCAGACTATCGGTACCTTACTGTTCTTTAAAAATTGAAATAAAAGTTCATAGTTGATATAGTACCCGTGAATATTATGCAAGTGAATAAGGTCTGGGCGCAAAGCTTTGAGTTTTTTCAAAAATGCATCCGTAGCTGATTGTGAACCAAGACCATGTTGGTCAAAAATACGTGTTCGAAGGATGTGCATGTAATAGTCTTGTCTATCCCCTATTGCTATCGTATTGGATGGTGATTCCCTTTTAATGGGACCGTGTGCGATATAGCCCACATTTTTATGTTCCACGAGGTAGCCGTTTAAGTTTTCGCTTATTTTACCTGTCGAACCAAAATTGGCCTCTACGTTGATCTGTACAATGGTTTTGTTAAAAATGGACAAGCTGATTATTTTGTTTTTAACCCTATGGCCATTAATGTTTTTGAGGCGAAATTTTTAAACATGGCCACATAATCCCTTTTATAATTGCTTTTTTTCAATAAGGTCTTTTGCATCAATTTTAAATAGTCACCATCTGACAATTGGGTAAAGTCATTGCCTTGTCTAAGCAAGTTGAAAAGGGCGTTGATGCCCGTGTTCTTCTCATTTGGCAAATGCCAAATAGGTAAAGCCGTGTCCTCGGGTTTTACGTTTCTAAAATAATTTCTATTGGTCCATAGTCGTTTTATGTAGGTGTCCATTCCCGCCATTAAGGCACCATGTTTATAAAAGTAATAGCTAAGTACGTGGGCCTCCTCATTGAATTTAATGCGCCCTTCGTGATGTCTTTTTAGCATTTCTTTGAACAATTGTGGAAAATCACGGGCGACCTCCTTAATAAAGGCGCCCTTGGCAAAGAGCAGTTCACCTCCGCTATAATAGGGATTAATATCCATGGCAACCCCTAAATCATTAAAAAGTGTTTTCATGTCATCTCCACTTACCCCATGGATCATATAGTCCGTTTCATGGTCGACCACATAGGTAATCGCCATTTTTTCTTGTGCTAGTTTCGTAAAAGCACTATCCACGGATTTGGTAAATACACAATCGGAATCCAGCAACAGAAAACCATCATCGGTCCCCATTTGAGTAGCCATGTGATCAATGATACTGAACTCGAAATATTGGTTTCTGAATTTACCGAAGTAATTATTGGGTAGGGGATATTTGTTCTCTAAGGTAATTACGGAAATGTCATTCTCTACGAAGAATACATTGAGGTCTAACCCATCGATAACGGGAATGTGTGTGGTATTGGTAAAAAGAAGGT
>JBARCC010000009.1:0-3642 GCA_049793635.1 Maribacter sp.
TCTGTGCACTTACCACTGCGCATGTCAAAACGATTATGAACGTTAAATATCTTTTCATAGCACTAATTTAATGTTGATGTTTAGTTTGAATTTAATTTCTTCTTCCGTTGCTTCTCCCCGAGGATGAAGAACCAGAGGAACGGGATGAACCTCCACTTGAGCTTCGCACAGATCCAGAACTCCTACTGCTACTGCCTCCGGAACTTCGGTACGATCCACTGCCAGAACTTCTTGAGCTGCCTCCAGAACTTCTGTAGCTACCGCTGTTCGAGCTCCTACCGGAAGAATAATTTCCACTACGCCCAGAACTGGTTCCACTATTCCCGGAGCTTCTGTAGTTCGAAGTTCTAGGCACGGTTACCCTGCTACTGGACATGGAACTTCCTCTAGAATTGCTTCGTGTTCCATATGAGCTGTTTGCACTTCTGCTTGAAGAATTATAATTCGGGGTTGCCCGAGTACTTCTACTGCTTCTGTAGGCTTGGTTTCGATCGACCCCTACACTTCTCCTTACAGCGTTGTTGCTGCTGTAGGATCTAGAACTTCTGGTATTGGCTGAACTTCTAGTAGCCGTAGTTCTTGAATTTGTACTTCTATATCGTGGGGAATCTCCCCTTGTGTTGACGTTAGATCTTCCTCTTAATGCGTTCGAATTGTTGGAGGCATTCCGATTGTAGTTTCCACGTCGAGTATTATTTACCGCGTACTGTCTGTTGCGGTACCCAAAACCTTGGTTGTAGAAGCCTGGACCTCCCCATCCGCCGTAGCCCCAGTTATTCCAGCCTAAGCCTAATCCCCAGCCACCACCGAAGCCACCATAACCCCAATTGTTCCATCCAAAACCACCACCCCAGCCGAAGCCACCATAGCCCCAATTGTTCCATCGATTAAATCTCCAAGGATTGTTCCATCCCCATCCGCCGAAGCCACCGCCCCAGCCGAAACCACCGCCCCATAACCAAGGGTCGTTCCATCCAAAGCCTCCAAAGCCTCCATAACCCCAATTGTTCCATCCGTTATCGTAAATGTTTACGCTTACGTTGGTCGCATTATCTCCCCATCCACCATATCCTTGATAATCATTTTGGTCGGAATAATAATCCGTTAACTGTTGTTGAGGTATCTGTTCGCCATTTTCGTTACTGGAATAGCCATCGACATCGGTGAAAATCTCACTATCCAATATTTCATCATATTGATTTGCCTTTTGTCCGAAATAATCCGAATAGGTATCCGATTCTGTGTTCCGTTGTGTATACGTGCGCGGCTGTTCCGGTCTTCGTTCAACGGTTCTAGGTGCTTCATTAGCGTAGATGCCATCGTTATCATAGTAGGAAGCCTGCTGGTAAGAACCACAGGATGCTAAAATAAAGGTAAGCGTTACTAACATTGCTGTATTGCGAAGTTTATTGTGGGGTATGGAATATATCATCGGATCAAAATTATATTGTTGAACATCTTAAAAATAACTAGTTTTACCCAGAAATTATATTAAAATAATTACAAAATTTGTGCCAAACTGCAGATAATGAGTAGAAATTTAACGAAGAGAAGTGAGGATTATTCCAAATGGTATAACGAACTGGTGGTTACAGCAGGTTTGGCCGAAAACTCAGGGGTTAGGGGATGTATGGTGATCAAACCGTACGGATATGGTATTTGGGAAAAGATGCAGGCCGGGTTGGATAAAATGTTCAAGGAAACAGGCCATGAGAATGCGTATTTCCCATTGTTCATCCCAAAATCCTATTTAAGTAAGGAGGCGAGCCACGTTGAAGGTTTCGCCAAAGAATGTGCTGTAGTTACCCATTACCGACTGAAAAACGCCGAGGACGGAAGCGGAATTATCGTTGACCCCGATGCGAAATTAGAGGAAGAACTTATCGTTAGGCCAACCTCCGAAACCATAATATGGGATACCTATAGAAGGTGGATCCAGTCTTACAGGGATTTACCGCTATTGATCAACCAGTGGGCAAACGTAGTTCGATGGGAAATGCGAACTAGATTGTTTTTGAGAACGGCGGAGTTTCTTTGGCAAGAAGGCCATACCGCGCATGCAACGGAGCAGGAAGCAATCGATGAAGCCGAACAAATGATGCACATATATGCCGATTTTGCAGAAAATCACATGGCCGTACCTGTAATCAAAGGAACCAAAACCGAAAGTGAACGTTTCGCCGGAGCCATTGAAACGTATTGTATCGAGGCATTAATGCAGGATGGAAAGGCGCTGCAGGCAGGGACTTCTCACTTTTTAGGTCAAAATTTCGCAAAAGCGTTCGATGTAAAATTTGCGACCAAAGAAGGAGGAAAAGAATACGTTTGGGCTACGTCTTGGGGAGTTTCCACACGGCTTATGGGCGCTTTGGTCATGACGCATAGTGATGATAATGGCTTGGTGATTCCTCCAAAATTAGCACCTATACAAGTGGTAATCGTACCCATCTACAAAGGTTTGGATCAGTTAGGGCAAATATCGGCCAGTGTAATGCCCCTTGTTAAGGAGCTGAGGTCTTTAGGGATTTCGGTGAAGTATGATGATAGGGATACGCACAAGCCCGGTTTTAAATTCAATGAGTATGAGTTGAGGGGCGTACCGGTTCGATTGGCCATAGGACCGAGGGATATGGAAAACGGTACCTATGAAATCGCCAGAAGGGATACTTTGGAAAAAGAAACGATTGCAGCTACCGAAGTGGTCGCTAGAATTGTATTCTTAATGGAAGACATTCAGAAGAATATGTATCAGAAAGCGTTGGATTATAGAACGGAACATATTACTGAAGTGGACAGCTATGAGGAGTTCAAAGAAGTGTTGGAGGGCAAGGGCGGTTTTATTTCCGCACACTGGGATGGTAGCAAAGAGACCGAAGATCTTGTGAAAGAGGAGACCAAAGCTACGATAAGGTGTATCCCTCTTGATGCTAAAGAGGAGGTTGGTGTATGTATGGTAACGGGTAAACCTTCTTCGAAAAGGGTCTTATTCGCCAAAGCCTATTAAAAGATTTTAAAAAATAATATTCAGGTGTTGCGATAGTTAAAAATATTTGTATTTTTGCATCCGCAATTGCGCAAAAGTATGGTCCGTTCGTCTAGGGGTTAGGACGCCAGGTTTTCATCCTGGTAACAGGGGTTCGATTCCCCTACGGACTACAATAGTTTGAAAGTAATATTTCGAATATACGAACTGGTCCGTTCGTCTAGGGGTTAGGACGCCAGGTTTTCATCCTGGTAACAGGGGTTCGATTCCCCTACGGACTACAAGAATAGTATGGATATACATCCGAATAAAAATAAGAAACAATAAAATGGCAAATCACAAGTCGGCATTAAAGAGAATCAGAAGAAACGAAACGGTTCGTTTACGCAATAGATACCAGCACAAAACAACGCGTAATGCGATCAAAAGATTGAAAGCGGAGGAAACCAAGAAAGATGCCGAGGCGCTTTTTCCAAGTGTCGTGAGTATGATCGATCGTTTGGCCAAGCGTAATATTATCCATGATAATAAAGCGGCTAATTTAAAAAGTAAGTTGGCAAAGCACGTTGCCGCATTGTAGCAACCAATTTAAACGCTATAAAAGTTAAAAGCCCTTTCAAATGAAAGGGCTTTTTGTTTTGCAATTCGTTCTGACGAAC
>JBARCC010000010.1:0-3404 GCA_049793635.1 Maribacter sp.
GCATATCATCCCATAACTTTCCTCTCCACGTATTTTTCCTTTTTTGATCGTCCATGGCATACCTTCATTCGTGTACAGAACAGTTCCTATAGTGGCTACGGGTACTTTTTGACCTTTGGCCACGTTCGGTGCGCCACAAACAATCTGTAATGGTGCGCTCTCCCCAATATCCACCATGGTCACATTCAACTTATCGGCGTTGCCATGCTTTTCGCAGCTCAGTACATGTCCGACAACGATACTGTTCAACCCACCCTTTATCGATTCAAAAGGTGTTATGCCTTCCACTTCCAGACCTAAATCGGTTAAAAGTTCTGCGATCTTTTGAGGTTCCCAATCTATTTTAATAAACTGTTTAAGCCAGTTGTACGATATTTTCATCAAGATTATTTAAAGGGCATAAAGATAAAACAATGCCCCAAGACATTCGATAAGGTGCTAAGTGTTTCTTTTTAATTTTTAATTATGGTTTTTAAATCGTTATTTCGAAGGCTCATTATAGGATAAAGAACATGAAACAAGCGATAGGACTACTATTTTTAATGGTGTTTAGTGCGTGCAAAGAAAACAAACCAGCATCTAGTCTAAAAGAGGGTGTTTGGAGGGCAGAACTTACAGTGATGGATGATGCAATATTGCCCTTCAATTTTAACATAGAAAAGAATCTTGATGGCCGCTATTTGATGCACATCATGAACGCTGAAGAGCGTATTACCGTTGATGAAATTTTGCTACGTGGCGATTCCATCCGGATACAAACGCCTGTTTTCGAAGGCTACATCATCGGAACGTTTACCGATGACAACATAAAAGGTGAATTTATAAAGGAAAGCCTGGATAGGGTAGTGCCCTTTCAGGCATTTTATGGGGAGGAGAATCGTTTTGTGCAGACGAAGGAAGCTACCCAAAACGTATCGGGGATATGGGAAACGGAATTCAGCCCCGGCACTGAAGAAGCATATCTCGGAAAAGGAATGTTTCTGCAAGATGGCAATCAGGTTACCGGAACGTTTAGAACGACCACTGGCGATTATAGGTACCTAGAGGGTATCGTTGATGCCGACTCGCTGAGACTATCGGCATTTGATGGCGCACATGCCTTTTTGTTCGCCGCCAAAGTTACCGACTCAATGATGAACGGCACCTTCTACTCCGGTAACCATTTTAAAGAACCGTTCGTTGCCAAATTAAACGATGGTTTTGAACTAACGAACCCAGACTCCTTGACCTTTATGAAAGAGGGCTATGAAAAATTAGAATTTACGTTTCCGGATGTGGATGGTACCCAGGTAGCGCTTTCAGATGATCGCTTCAAGGATAAAGTAGTGGTGGTTCAGCTTTTAGGTACCTGGTGCCCGAATTGTTTGGACGAGACTAAATTTTTGACCGATTATCTGAAGACCCATACAAACGGAAAGCTTGAGGTGGTAGGGCTTTCGTTTGAATCGGCGAAAACCAAGGAAAAGGCGATTGAAGGCATCCAACGATTGAAGGACAGGATTCAGGTTCCGTACCCAATTTTACTTGCCCAATACGGGTCATATGACAAATTGGAGGCCCAGCAAAAACTACCGATGTTGAATCATGTACTTTCGTACCCGACCACTATTTTTATCGATAAAAAAGGGGTTGTGCGTAAAATTCATACTGGTTTCAACGGCCCTGCAACGGGCGAAAAATTCACTGAATTCAAGGATGAATTCGATGCGTTAATTACACAATTGAGCTCGGAATAGGCAAAGTTATTATATGATCGTCGATTTACCCAATCCGATGTTTTCATCGTTCATATTAAAACTACCGTCCAGTTCCATGATGTTATCGGCGATAAAATCACCTACGTAATTGGTTCCGTATTTTGAACTTCCCATGATATCGGGAGTAACGATTTTTTTTGAAAATGATTTTAACACCGCGGCGACCACAGCATCCGATTCCTCGTTCATTTTAAAATGTTGCAGTAACATGGCCATGCTCAGTATCGAGGCGACGGGATTTGCAATATTTTTGCCTTTCGCATTTGGGTAAGACCCATGAATGGGCTCGAACATCGCATGGTCAGTGCCCACCGAAGCCGATGGTAACAAGCCAATGGAACCTGCGATGACACTCCCTTGATCAGATAAAATATCCCCGAACATATTATCCGTTAATATTACGTCGAATTGCGAAGGGTCCAGGATCATTTGTACGGCAGCATTATCGATGAAAAGACAATTCAAGGCCACATCAGGATAACTTTCGGATATGGTGCGCACTACACGCCTCCAGAGCCGGGAGGTTTCCAATACGTTGGCCTTATCGACCAAGGTTACTTTTTTCTTTCGTGAACGGGCAGACTTAAAGGCAAGATGTGTAATGCGACTTATTTCTTGTTCGGTGTAGGTACAGGTATCGGTGGCGGTATTCTGATCCTCGTCATTGATTTTGTGGCCATAATAGATTCCGCCAGAAAGTTCCCTAAAAATCACCAAATCGGTATGTTGAATTTTTCCTTTTGGCAAAGGCGATTGTTGAATTAAGGACGGAAATACCTTAACCGGCCTAATATTGGCGAAAAGACCCAGTTCTTTCCTCAATTTCAGCAATCCTTGTTCTGGCCATATCTTGGCCTTCGGGTTGTCATCAAATTCGGGTAGGCCCAGCGCACCGAAAAGGACGGCATCCGCTTTTTTACAAATATCCAATGTTTCCTGAGGTAGGGGATTCCCTGTTTTTTTTATGGCGGAGGCACCGATGAGCGCCTTCTTGAACGTAAAACTATGTCCGAACGTCTCTTCGACCGATCGCAGGCATTTTATAGACTGCGCCACAACCTCGGGCCCAATTCCGTCACCTTCTAAAACTGCAATGTTTAAGTGCATAACTAGCTTATACTATGAACATCTATCTTTGATGCTTCAATGATTTGATGAATATCTTCATCTATAACCTCTTTTCTGGTATCCGCGAATTTCAAAAATTCTTCGTAAACCATATCCAATTGGGTTTTGGTAAGTTCATACCCTACGATTTTCGCACGGTAGGCGAGGGCGGCCCTTCCGCTTCTTGCCGTTAATACGATAGACGATTCGGTGACACCCACATCTGCTGGATCAATGATTTCGTAGGTTTCCCTGTTTTTGATGACCCCGTCTTGGTGTATCCCCGAACTATGTGCAAAAGCGTTCGCGCCCACAATGGCCTTGTTGGGCTGTACCATCATTCCCATTTTACGGGAAACCATTAGACTGGTGTCATATAGAAGTTTACTATTAATGGTCGTGTCTAACTGTAAATCTGGATGTTGGCGCATGATCATCACCACTTCCTCTAAAGAAGTGTTACCGGCGCGCTCACCAATACCGTTTATGGTACATTCTATCTGTCTCGCCCCATTAATGACTCCAGCGATCGAATTGGCC
>JBARCC010000011.1:0-1788 GCA_049793635.1 Maribacter sp.
ATAAAATCACCATGCTACTGTTCGGCTTCGGGCCTTATAAAAAGTTTTTTTGAAGTGGAAAAATATCTTCCATCCCCATACTTAGTCTTTACCCATTGATGCCTATTTTTACTCAAAAAGCACATGCTTCATTTAAAACTGGCGACAGACCCGCGCTGGGTAAATATCGTTGAAAAGAACATCGAGGAAATTTTGACGGATCATGCGTGGTGTGAGCAAAAGGCAGCCACCAATGCCATTACCATCATTACGCTTAATTCTGAATACCCTGATTTAGTAACGGAACTGTTGCTGTTGGCCCAAGAGGAATTAGTGCATTTTCAAAAGGTACACGACATAATCAAGAAGCGTGGATATACGCTGGGCCGCGAACGTAAAGACAGTTACGTGAACGAGCTGTACAAATTCATGAACAAGGGTGGAAGCCGGCTGAGTTCGATGGTCGATAGGCTTTTGTTTTCTGCCATGATCGAGGCACGCAGCTGCGAACGTTTCAAACTACTTTCAAAGGAAATCAAGGACCCCGAACTTTCTACCTTCTACCATGACCTAATGGTCAGCGAAGCAGGGCATTATACAACGTTCATTGGCTTTGCCCGTAAATATGGGAAGGATATCGATGTGGACAAACGTTGGCAAGAGCTCGTTGCCTTTGAAGCTGAGGTCATCAAGAACTACGGCAAGGCAGAAACGATACATGGGTAACCGAACGTTATGCCAAATTGGATGATGGAGAGGTAAGGTCTAAACACGCTTGCGTTGCGATGAAAAAGGGTTACCCTTCACGCTTTTGAGCGGTACTGTCAAAACCTGGCTTACCACCCGCGTTCACATGGGCAATTAGAGATTGTTTGACGTCTTCACGGTAAAATTCGTTTGGCTGAGGAACACTCCTGCTCACTAAGCCCTTGACGTCAGGGATTTGAAAAAGACAAATCCAAAACCCAAAAACAACATCATATGAAACGGGAACAGACCGAAATCGTTCAGCGGAATGGCACTGTACATTCCAAAAAGAAAATAGACCATGAGCCCGAATTCCAAGATCATGTTGGGAGAAAGTTTCTTCGCTAGGTATTTATTGCCTTTCCAGCTTTCTTTCAAACTGCTGATATTGAATTTTGGGGTACGTACGAATTCGCTTCGTTTACCCATATGGCCTTCTAAGACGGCGATGGTGTTGTGCAACGAAAATCCTAAGGCGACAGAAAAGAACGTAAAGAAAATTCTGATGTAGTCCACGAAATTATCGAAACCGCTGCCCTGTATGCTCTTGTAGGTAAACCAATAACAGACGAACAGTATAATGGTGCTGATGGCGAAAAGGCTCAGTAAAGAGAAAATCCAATCCATATGGCCATAGGTATTTTTGATGTATAAGGATGGAATACTCAATAAAGCGACCAAGAATACACATAGAAACATAGAGCTGTTCAGCAAATGCATTACGCCGTGAAACTTCGTTCTAAACGGAATGTTCTTCGCCTTGATGACGCTCCAGACCGTTTTTCTAAAATTTTCGGCTCCACCTTTATTCCAACGGAATTGTTGCGAACGGGCTGCACTGATCACCACCGGTAATTCTGCGGGCGTTTCTACATCCTCAAGATATTTGAACTTCCAATTTTTCAATTGTGCACGGTAGCTGAGATCCAAATCTTCGGTAAGGGTATCACCTTCCCAGTTGCCCGCATCTATGATACACTCCTTACGCCAAATACCGGCCGTACCGTTAAAATTGATGAAATGTCCTTTAGTGTTTCTACCGACCTGCTCCAAGGTAAAATG
>JBARCC010000012.1:0-8203 GCA_049793635.1 Maribacter sp.
GTAGCTAAATTCTTATAAATAAAAGTGAAAACGGTAGTTCGTCGAAAATATGTATCAAAATCGCTTATATATAATCTTTTTTAAGAGTTTTACCGTAGTTAAGTAGCATTTCATCGAAGAAATGTGAATCAAACCCCGAACCCCTAAAATCATTTGCATGAAAAAAACTTTACTCCTAAGCTTATTGTGTAGTACGCTATTTGCATCATTTTCGTTTTCCCAAGAGCAAGTAACCTATAGCGATGCTTTTCCAAATTTATCTTTTCAGTATCCATTAGAAATTCAAAATGCCAATGATGGCAGCAATAGAATGTTCGTTTTGGAGCAGCAAGGATTGATCAAGGTATTTGAGAACAATACCTCTGTGAGTACCTCTGAAACCTTTCTGGACATTAGGGATATTGTCAGTTTTTCCTCGGGTCAGGAAATTGGACTTTTGGGATTGGCATTTCATCCTAATTACAGATCAAACGGTACCTTTTTTGTATATCATACAGAAAGAAGTACGGTGGCCAATGTTGGCGTGGAGATTGTACTCGCAAAATATACGGTAGACCCCTCGAACAGAAATCGCGCTAATAAAAACAGCAGGGTTGAATTATTTAGTTTTGACAAAAACCAAGGCACCAGCAACCATAATGGAGGTAAAATCGCATTTGGCCCAGATGGGTATTTGTACATCTCTGTCGGAGATGGCGGTGGCGGTGGTGACCCCATGCGAAATGCACAAAATTTGAGCAACATCTTCGGCAGTATTTTAAGAATCGATGTAGATCTCGATGGAAGTAATCCTTTGGAAAGCAATCCTGATTTACCAAATGGGAATTATGAAATACCTAGAGATAACCCTAGGGTCGGTCAAAGTGGACTTGACGAGCTTTATGCATGGGGAATACGGAATACCTGGAAATTTTCTTTTGATAAAGGTATATTATGGGGTGCCGATGTTGGTCAGGATAGGGTAGAGGAAATCAACCATATCGTAAAGGGAGGTAATTATGGTTGGAACAGGTTTGAAGGAGACGCTACCTATAACGGTTCTTCTTCATTGGCTACAAATCCCGATACTAATCCGATTTTTGAGTACGACCACCGAAACGGCGATTTATCCGTCACCGGAGGTTATGTCTATAATGGTTCAAGCACAAATAGCTTGCTAAAGAATAAGTATATCTATGCCGATTATGTTTCGGGTAGGGTGTGGTCGCTCAATTACAATGCCAGTACAAATAGCGCAACAAGCACCTTATTGTTCAGAACCAACGGAGAATATGTGTCCAGTTTTGGTCTCGATGAATCTGGGGAAATGTATTTTAGTGGGTATGGTACCGCAGCTAAAATCTATAAAATTTCCGGAGGTAAGGAACCGGTGCCGCAAGCACCGACCCAAACCAATGGTGTAGGGTACTGGAACGCCATTGCAGAAGGTACGAACGGCGTTATTCAATGTTTGTTGGAAGTTGGCGACGATATTTACGTAGGAGGTTCTTTCACGAGGGCCGGTAACGCAAACGCCAATAATTTTGCGGTATACAACAAGAATACCGGATGGAAAACATCTTTGGCATCTGTCAATGGAGAGGTGAAAACGATTGCTATTACAGGGGACGAACAGTTGGTTATAGGCGGTTCTTTTAGTCAGGTCAATGGGGTCGGCGCAAATAACATTGCACTCTTGAATGGTACTACGTGGACAGCATTAGGGTCAGGTACCAACGGGCCTGTCGCAAAAATTACAGTGGATAAAAATCAAAATATATATGTTGGCGGTGCTTTTACCAATGCCAACAATATTTTGGCCAATAATATAGCGGTATGGAACAATGGATGGAAAGTTTTAAAAGAGCCGTCCTCATCAAAACCAGGGCTTAACAACGAAGTTCGTGAAATTGCCGTATCTGCAAACGGAACGGTGTACATAGGAGGTAATTTCGATGCTGCTGGTGATAGAAGTGCCCCGCGAATTGCAACCTGGAACGGAACGGCATGGGGTACCTTGGGTACAGGTACGAGTGGATTTGTAGAGGCGATAACCCTTGACGGAAATTTTGTATACGTAGGAGGGAATTTTAATCTGGCTTCGGGTAACACCGTAAATAGAATCGCAAGATGGAACTTGGCTTCCCAAAAATGGGAAAAGCTGGGTAATGGAGTAAGCGGAAACGTGAATGCAATTTCCATTAATAATGGAACCGTGTACGCGGCAGGAAACTTTGCAAGTGCAAGTAATGACGAATCCACATCCTTGATCGTCAATAATTTGGCAAGATGGAATTCTTCAGCCGGATGGCAGCCTTTAGGAGAGAAACTTCAGGTCGGCTCCA
Organism: Maribacter sp.; assembly: GCA_049793635.1. Lineage (GTDB taxonomy): Bacteria > Bacteroidota > Bacteroidia > Flavobacteriales > Flavobacteriaceae > Maribacter. Next base: position 2,325 of record JBARCC010000012.1, read on the forward strand.
ATAATAGTGTAAACGCCCTATTTTTTGCTAATGATGGGGAGTCCCTTTTTACAGCCGGAAATTTCACATCCATTGGAGGTATCCGTTCAAATTATATGGCCCAATGGTCTGAGAATTTTCAATGTTCAAGAACTGCTATCGTACAAGAATATGAGATTAATGGAGTGTGGTCGAGTGGTGAAGCTGCTTTGGAGCTAGAAGAAGGAACTAAAGTAGTATTGAGTATTTTGCCGAATAACGTACCGTTCACAGTAACGTTACCAAACGGTACGGTGGTGAATGGCGATTACGCTGTAGGGGAAATTTCGAAAAGCGACGAAGGTATTTATGTCTTTACGACTGAAGATGGATGTACCGCTTCTTTGGAAATTACGGTATTGTCCTCAACAGATTGTGCCGCTAATACGATTATACAAGAGTATAGGTTAGATGGCGTTTGGGAAAGTGGTGAGGAAGTTTTGGAGATTACGGAAGGTACGGAGGTAATTCTGAGCATTCTACCGAACAATACCGATTTTACCATTACGCTGCCTGACGGCACGGTAAAAAATGGGGATTATTCTTTAGGACGAATTACCAAGGTGGTAGAAGGTGTGTATACGTACACTACGGAAAATGGATGTACCGCCACGTTGGATATTAACGTGTTGCCTTTAAACGATTGCGCTGGCGCAAATACGATTATTCAGGAATATAGGTTGGACGGAGTCTGGGAAAGCGGTGAGGATACTCTGGAGGTGTCAGAAGGCACAGAAGTAATTTTGAGCATTCTACCGAACGAAACAAATTTCACGATTACCTTGCCCAATGGTACCGTTGTAAATGGAGACTACTCCCTGGGTAGTATTTCAAAGGATGCAGCGGGTACATACACCTACACTACGGAAAATGGGTGTTCGGCCACGTTAGCGTTGACCGTTAAACAAAAGGTACCCTGCTCAAGTGACACTGTTCAGCCCGAATTTAGAATCAACGAGGGCACTTGGATCAGTGGAGAGAGACGTATAACGGTAGATCAAGAAACAAGCCTATCGTTTCGTCTTTCGCTCGAAAATGAATCGTACACAATAACTTCGCCGAAGGGTGATATAACGAATGGAACTCTTGAATTGGACGAGGTCTTAAAAACCGATGAGGGAATATATGTTTTCACGAATGCAGAGGGTTGTACCGCCTCGTTTGAATTAAAGGTGATTGCCTTTAGCTCCGAACCTTGTCCTTCAGAATTCAAAAATTCGAATAAGGAAATTACGTTGACCAATGGACGGTTTCAGGTGGGTCTAGATGATATACAGGCTGTGAATACGGATGAAGTAGGTTGCGCATTTGAGCTTACCAACACCGATGGTAATCAACCATGGTCGAGGTATAGTCTGGTACTCGATGTGAAAAATAATAACCTACAGGCTGGTGATGTAATTAACATAAGTCTAGAGGGTAAAACGATTAGCGGTAGGGCAAGAATCGAGGTGGTGTACGACTCAAGGCCAAATACATGGGATATGGGCCATAATTTCGGGAACACTTGGTCCAGTTATGATCAGAACATTACCATACCGGCAAATACCTCTACTTTGGATATTTGGTTGTTTACGAACCATAATATCTATTCAGGCGGGGGTGTTGCCCAATTCGGTAACTTAAACGTGGTAAAAGTAGGTTCAAGTGCTTCGGCAAAATCTAGCACAGAACAAGTGGGCACATCAAGCATCACTACAGAGGTGTTGGTTTTCCCTAATCCAACTGCCGATTTTATAACAATGGACATTTCTAAATTTGAAAATCAGGCATTGGAAATCACTGTAGTTTCTTCGAATAATAGCGCGATATTGAACGAGAGGTTAGGAGTGAATCATGGTAATTCGACAACAATGGATTTTTCCAAACTTCCTCAAGGCGTATATTTCGTAACTATCAAAACCAGCGGAGGTGAAAGTTTTGCAAAAAAAATCATCAAGAATTAAATAGAAATATAGGAACATTTGACCGGCCCGGACAATCATGGATTGTTCGGGCCGGTTTTGTTTTTAATTGGCATAAGAATTGGATAATATATAAATGAAAAAGCAGTAAAACCCCAGTATGTAAGGAGTTCAAATGTAATGTTACTGCTTTGTAATTTTTAACTAATATAAAATTCTGGCTTTTGAATGACAGAATGACCGATATATGAGCATGGGAGATAAAAAGTTTTCAAATTTTGACAATATGTCTTTGCAAGGAATTGACCAAGATGCTGAATTAATTCCTTTGTTGACTCCTGAAGACGAGGAGCAGATGAACAGCGAAACCCTACCGGAAACCTTGCCGATTTTACCGTTGCGCAATACAGTCTTGTTTCCTGGTGTCGTTATCCCTATTACCGCAGGAAGGGATAAAAGCATCAAGTTGATAAAGGATGCCAATAATGGCTCGAAAGAGATTGGCGTGGTTTCCCAAAAAGATGAGGAAACCGAAAATCCTGATGTGAAGGATATAAACACGCTGGGCACGGTAGCAAGAATACTGCGTGTACTGCAGATGCCAGATGGAAACACGACCGTAATTATCCAAGGGAAGAAGCGTTTTGAAATTGCTGAGGTACTTACCAAAAAACCCTATATCACGGCAACGGTTAGGGAGACACAAGAGATCAGGCCAGACAAAAATAATAAGGAGTTTTTGGCGATAATCGATTCTATAAAAGATTTAGCGCTTAAAATCATTCGGGACAATCCGAATATTCCTAGTGAGGCCTCTTTCGCCATCAAGAATATTCAGAGTAATTCATTCCTGATCAATTTTGTATCCTCCAATTTAAATTTAGATGTAAAGGCCAAACAAGAATTACTTGAGATAGGAAGTTTGCAAGAGAGGGCTTTAGCCACTTTGAAATATATGAATATTGAGCTGCAAAAATTGGAGCTCAAGAATGATATTCAGTCCAAAGTACGAAATGACTTGGACCAACAACAACGGGAATATTTTTTGCACCAGCAAATGAAGACCATTCAAGAAGAGTTGGGTGGGGTTTCTTATGATGAGGAACTCGAGGAAATGCGCACACGATCCAAAAAGAAAAAATGGGGAAAGACGGTGAAGGAGCATTTTGCCAAAGAACTCTCTAAGATGCAGCGCATGAATCCGCAAGTGGCCGAATATTCGATTCAACGCAATTATTTAGATCTGTTGTTGGACTTGCCTTGGAACGAATTTTCAAAGGATAAATTCGATTTAAAAAGAGCGGAAAGGATACTTAATCGAGATCATTATGGTCTAGAAGACGTCAAACGCCGTATTGTTGAATACCTAGCAGTTTTAAAGCTGAGGAACGATATGAAATCCCCTATTCTTTGTCTCTACGGCCCTCCGGGGGTAGGTAAGACCTCACTGGGCAAATCGGTTGCCGAAGCGTTAGGTCGGGAATATGTGCGGATGTCGCTGGGAGGACTTCGTGACGAGGCCGAGATACGGGGTCACCGTAAAACCTATATTGGCGCCATGCCCGGCCGGATCATTCAAAGCTTGAAAAAGGCGGGAACTTCCAATCCAGTATTTATATTGGATGAAATCGATAAATTATCGAATAGTACCCAGGGAGACCCGTCTTCCGCTATGTTGGAGGTTCTGGATCCAGAGCAGAATAGCGATTTCCATGATAATTTCCTGGAAATGGGCTATGACCTCTCTAAAGTCATGTTCGTTGCCACGGCAAATAATTTAAGCACCATACAGCCCGCTTTACGCGATCGTATGGAAATTATCAATGTGAGTGGGTATACCATAGAGGAGAAAGTTGAGATCGCTAAAAAACATTTATTGCCGAAGCAGCTGACCGAGCATGGGTTAAGTTCGAAACATTTGAAAATCGGAAAGCCGCAACTGGAAAAAATCGTGGAAGGGTATACCCGTGAATCTGGCGTACGTTCTTTAGAAAAACAGGTGGCTAAAATGGTACGGTATGCTGCAAAATCGATAGCTACCGAGGAAGAGTACGATATAAAGGTGAGTAATGAAGATGTGATCAAGGTATTAGGCGCTCCCAAAATGGAACGTGACAAATATGAGAATAACGATGTCGCAGGGGTCGTTACCGGGTTAGCATGGACCAGTGTTGGAGGCGATATTCTTTTTATAGAATCCATTCTTTCGAAAGGAAAAGGAACCATGAGCATTACCGGTAATTTGGGCAAGGTCATGAAAGAGTCAGCTACTATTGCTATGGAATACATCAAATCCAATGCTGAGCGGTTTAATATCGACGCCTCTATATTTGAAAAATACAACGTACACATACATGTTCCCGAAGGGGCGACACCCAAAGACGGGCCTAGTGCCGGCATTACCATGTTGACCTCATTGGTGTCTTTGTTCACCCAAAAGAGAATCAAGAAAAGTTTGGCAATGACCGGTGAAATCACATTAAGAGGAAAAGTGTTGCCTGTAGGTGGTATCAAGGAAAAGATTTTGGCCGCCAAAAGGGCTAGGATAAAAGAGATTATTCTTTGTGCGGACAACGAACGTGATATCAAGGAGATTAAGGAGTCGTATTTGAAAGGCCTTACGTTCCACTACGTAAAGGAAATGTCTGAAGTAATCGATATTGCCCTGACCAAGCAGAACGTCAAAAATCCTAAAGAACTTTAACATAGAATTGCTTTACGTTTAAGCGGAGTCGAGAACCAATTCTTACTATTTTTAGAGTAATGAAAAAAATAACGATAGCAATAGATGGATTCTCGTCTACCGGTAAAAGTACCCTGGCAAAGCAACTTGCCAAAAGTTTGCAGTACGTTTATGTGGATACGGGTGCGATGTACAGGGCCGTAACGTTATTCGCAATGCGAAAAGGGTTTATTTCTGATTCGAAGGTAAACACCGCATCGGTAATTAAAAGTCTGGATGAGATTCAGCTCCGATTCGTGTTCAACGAAGAACTTGGGTTTGCAGAAATGTTTTTGAACGGGGAAAATGTCGAGCAAGAAATCAGAACGCTGGAGGTATCCAGAAATGTCAGTCAAGTCGCCGTTATAGAAGAGGTAAGGGCCAAATTGGTGGCCATGCAACAAGTCATGGGAAAAGATAAGGGCGTGGTGATGGATGGTCGAGATATAGGTACTGTAGTTTTCCCCGATGCAGAGTTGAAAATTTTTATGACCGCCTCACCGAAAAAAAGAGCCTACAGGCGGTACAAGGAACTTTTGGATAAAGGAGAAAAAGTGAGTTATGAAGAGGTCTTGGAGAATGTTGAAAAAAGGGATTTTATAGATTCGAACCGCAAGTTTTCTCCACTGGCTAAGGCATCGGATGCCGTTGAATTCGATAATAGCGATATGGGACTTAAAGAGCAGTTTGACCGTATCTATAACCATGCGTCGCGCATTATAGAGAAGCAGGGCTAATGTTGTAGCTGTTGTATTTTTTTCGCAGGACCCAACTCAAAACTAAAAATGCCACTGTAGTAACAGTGGCATTTTTTTAAATTTAATCAAAACCTCTATTTTCTTAAAATATTTAAAGTAATAACTGTATTGAGTTACTAAAGACTAATGTTTCGTATGAATATCGATGGTTATGATTATGCTCATTAAAAGTTGAAATAACTAGAGATTAAAAATTATTTATCATTCTTTTTTTTCGAAAAAAATCTTAACTAGAATATAACCTGGGCCGCCGGGTGATTTTTTCACTTCTTTAATTGGAGTGCCATTGTTACTTTTACAACTGATCCACCCTCCTTCATATCCTTGTTTGTAGGCACTAGAAATCGAAGGATTGGACATTATTTGGTTGTAGCGTTCATTTGCATTGTATGCTTTAGAATCACTACATCCATTTCTCTGTCCCATTGCAGATAATTGACCGTCGGTCAAACCTGTTGAACTACTACTAGAAGAGGG
>JBARCC010000013.1:0-2784 GCA_049793635.1 Maribacter sp.
CTAAAAAAGAGGTCGTTTTATCGGCAATCAATCACCAAATAACAACACTTAAAAATGGATAAACCGAAAATTCTCTATGTAATGGGCGTTTCTGGAAGTGGAAAAACGACCATCGGAAAACTATTGGCCAAAAAATTGAACATCCCCTTCTTTGATGGAGATGATTTTCACCCAAAGGCCAACATCAAAAAAATGGCCGAAGGAAAAGCATTGAACGATAGTGATCGAAAGGGGTGGTTAGAGCGCTTGAACGAACTAGCGCTAAAACATACCGCTACGGGAGCAGTGATTGTATGCTCTGCGCTCAAGGAAAAGTACCGTACCATTTTAGGTAATGCCCTAGATGATGAACACCAATTTATCTATTTAGAAGGTAGTTTTGAACTGATCAATGATCGCTTAGCCCAACGGAAAGACCACTTTATGCCACAACACTTATTAGAATCTCAATTCGAAACCTTGGAGATTCCTACAACTGCGATTACCGTGTCGATTGATCAAAAACCAAAAGCAATTGTTGAGGAAGTTACAGAAAAGTTGTAGCTATATGTTTCAAAAGTAGTCTACCCAATCACATCAAAAACCCCGACGCATCGGGGCAGATGTTTTAGCCATTAAGCGTATCGAGTTATCAATTTTAATTGAACCTTTCCAACTTACCTGAAGCTGGTGCATCGTTTGAACTAAACCGAATGTACTTATTCCCCTTCGGTTTTAATTACCAATCGGAATCCTTCACCGTGGATATTCAAAATCTCGACGGTATCATCAACTTTCAAGTATTTACGCAATTTTGCAATGTACACATCCATACTTCTTGAAGTAAAGTAGTTATCATCTCTCCAGATTTTGGTCAATGCCAATTCTCGTGGCATCAAATCATTCTCATGAAGGGCTAGCAAACGCAGAAGCTCATTCTCTTTGGGAGATAGTTTAATAGGTTCCGTATCCTTATATTTCAAAAAACGAAGTTTCGAATTTAGGTGAAATCCACCGATAGTAAATTCGAATTTCTTACTGTCTGCCAGACCGTTGGATGCTTTACGTTGAAGTATGGCTTTCAACTTCATCAACAACACTTCAGAATCAAAAGGTTTGTTCAAATAATCATCCGCACCTGCTTTATATCCTTTTAGCACGTCTTCTTTCATGGTTTTTGCAGTAAGAAAAACAATAGGAACGTTTTCGTTCTTCTCCCTAATTTCCTTTGCCAGCGTAAACCCATCTTTGTACGGCATCATTACATCCAAAATACAGATATCGAAATTATCTTTTTTGAATTTCTCAAACCCTTCCATACCATTTTTAGCCAAGGTGACATCAAAGTCGTTCATTGACAAATAATCCTTTAGAACGATTCCAAAATTTGGATCATCCTCAACCAAAAGTATTTTCTTATTTATTGTTTCCATATTATTTATATTAATGGCAATTTGATGTAAAACGTACTTCCTTTTCCTTTTTCACTATCCGCATAGACCTCACCTTGATGGTCTTCAACGATTTTTTTCACATAGGCCAATCCCAATCCATGTCCTTTCACATTGTGTATATCTCCGGTATGCTCCCTATAAAATTTTTCGAATACTTTTTTAACCACCGCTTTGCTCATTCCAGAACCTTGGTCTTGCACTTTGATGATGATATAATTTTTTGCCCTTTCAGTAAAAACATCAATCTTTGGCGCTTCTTCCGAATATTTAATGGCATTATCGAGCATGTTCACGATAACGTTGGTAAAATGCATTTCATTGGCCAAAACTTCCGACCGTTCGGAGTCCAAATGCGTATGTATATAGCCTCCTCTATCACCCACAATCAACTCTACATGGGTAATGGCATCTTCAATGATCTCATGTACATCGACCCTGTCTTTACTAATATCAAGCTGGTTCTTTTCGAGCTTTGAGATGCGCAATACATTTTCTACTTGAGCGTGCATTCTTTTATTCTCGTCCCTGATCATTTGTAAATACCGCATTACCTTTTCCTGATCGCCTATAATCTTAGGGTTTCGAATGGCTTCAACTGCGAGGTTGATGGTAGCAATCGGCGTCTTGAATTCATGGGTCATGTTGTTAATGAAATCGGTTTTAATTTCCGAAATCTGCTTTTGACGAATGAGCTGATAAATTGCCCCAGCGTAGGCTACTACGATAATAATCGTAAATAGTAGCGACAGTAAGGCCAACCCCAATATCGACTGCACCAAAAATCGTTTCTTCTTAGGGAACGAAACCAGCAGGTCAAAATTGGAAACCCCCTCAAAATCGACGAACATGGGAGATTTATAAATATTGGTCTCTGCATACTTGAATTTGGTCGACTTCACTTTCGTGGGCAGCCCATTACTATACACCCCGTATTCGAAAGCGATATCCACCCCCCTATTCTCCAATTCGCGTTGTAGCAATAACTCTATCTCTTGTTTAGAGACCCGTTTATGAATGGGAACCCGTTTAGCATGCACCGTGAACATATCTTCCATGGCGGCCTTTTCCATCTTATTAAGCCCTCCAATTTTTTCAATGCGCTGAATGGGGTTTAATCTAAAACTGTTTCCATCTAAATCGAAATCCTCTTTAAATATCGAAGTGGTCCGCTTGCTCGTGTAATTTTTGATAATGGTGGTATCCGCATCATCGAAGTTATCAAAGAACGTAGACGAGATGCCATAATCCTCTTCTAGAATACCGTGTTCGTACAGGAGTATTTCGTTAGAATTTACATCTCTATCGATGAAAAAAAAGTTGGTTAGTTGGGTGCCTTTCAATTCCCCAATAC
>JBARCC010000014.1:0-4771 GCA_049793635.1 Maribacter sp.
ATCTCCCTCCCGCAGCAACTTTGAAGCGCGTAGCGGGAAGTGTTTCTACCGCATCGGCCAATTGAAAGTTTTCAATAAACGAATCGGCAAAATCGGCAAAATAAACCCGCTGGAAAGGTGTTGATAGCAACCCTTCTTGCTGAACTACATCCAACGCCAATGCACCCTGAAGATTTTTCGAAAGTATTTGGGAAAACCCTAGACCTACGGAATAGGAGTTTCTAGTTTCGTCTTCGAAGGCATCAAAAATAGGACTATAGTCTTGATTGCCAGTGATGGTCTTATCATCAAAAAAGCCGTTGGCCAAGCCGTTGCCCCTGCCCGAAAAAGATCGTAATTCTGAGGGGTAGATCGCATTCCATGTATCCAAGAACACATTGGCCGTTATGCTTACCTCCGTATTTTTCTCATTGAATAATTTGGTAAACCCGCCACCGAATCCCAATGAAAAATAATCGTATTCCGAAGAGACCGAAACGGTTCCGGAAATGATGGTATTGCGGTCGTCTGAACTATGGCTGTAAGACCCTGTAATATTACTCCAAACATCAGATTGGGAAGCACCCGAACTTGCCACAAACGGGTCTCCCGGCTGTGCGCCATCAAAAGGGTTCACGTTACTTGAAGATGCCGAAGTGTAGGCCGAGATACCTGCATCTATGGTAAGCACATCATCATCGTTCAACGGTATGGAGACCACGAACGTTCCTGTAACATCGGTTAATTCCTCGGTACCGATACCGCCACTTACCGCGGCGTTGTCCCCATTTTGACTATAGTAACTGGTCAAAAAGTCTACTTCCGTGGTTTCCAAAACCCTTTTCTTGTAGCGTTGAACAGTATCTTGTACCTGTTGCGCGTAGCTGTTGGAGCACACCAGTGCTAGACAAAAAATTAAGATGTATTTTATTTTAGTCATTAGTTTTATACCGCTCCACTTCCTTAATTGCAACCACAACCACCACCTGTTTTCCCACCATTGGCACCCACTGCTGCTTCTCTGTAGGTATGGGCCGTAGTCACGTACCGATTGCATTTTTTATCTTCCAAAACCATGTCCGGGTCATTGAGATTCACTTTTTCGTATTCCTTTAAGACCGTACAGCCGGTAAAGCAGTAAGCGCATAACGCGAGGATGCTTAAATTCTTGATCATTGTTTTTGAATTTGAATGTTCTTCGATGTTATAATATTCCCGCTATCATCGATAATAATGCACTCCACATTGGGCAACTGTTCTATCCGGTTCAGGCCTACTTCTTTTCCCATCACAAATATAGAAGTGGCCAACGCATCCGCTAATTCTGCCTTTGGGGCGAACACGGTGACACTAATGATTCCCGTTGCCGGATATCCGGTCCTTGGATCTATAATGTGGGTGTACCTTATAGTATTAAACGTAACATACTTCTCATAATTGCCCGAGGTAACCACGGCTCCGTTGGATGTGGGCAGCAATGCATACACTTTATTTTTGTCCATGGGGTTGGTAATCGCAACCTTCCATTCCGTACCATCGGGTTGTTTGCCCCAAGTGTTCATATCTCCGGATGCGTTTATGATACCGGCAACGACTCCGTTACCCATCAAAAGCGCTTTCGCCATATCTGCGGCATAGCCCTTTCCAATGGCTCCGAAGCCTATTTTCATTCCTTCGCGCTTTAAAAATACCGTACTGTTCTCTTTGTCCAATAGGATATTATCAAAACCGACTTTCGCTACCGATTCCTTTATGGCTTCATTACTGGGCATATCGATCATTGTTCCATCGAATTTCCAAATTTTGTCCATTGACGCATAACTGATGTCAAAAGCGCCATCGGTCAGTTTTGAAATTCCTATGGCTCTTTGAATAAGGTTATATAATTCCACATCTACCTTTACCGCCTGCTTACCTGCATTTCGATTGATTTCGGAAGTTTGGGAGTTCACATCCCAAGAAGAAATTAAGCGTTCTATCCTGGAAATCTCGGCAACGGCCATATCAATATATCCGGCGGCGGTACTTGAATCCTTTGCTACCACCGTAATATCAAACCGACTGCCCATTAATTTTAGGGTACGCTTGAAAGGCTGCTGGGCATGCGCCCAGCCAACCACCAAAAAAACCATTAGTGTAATTAATTTGCCCACCCTTATTTCGTAAACGCGTTCAATTCTTTTATATATTCTTTGGGCCCTACCTTTTTATAACTCGTTTCTCCCAAAACCTTGCCCTTATAGTCCATGACCACAACCAACGGAAAGATACCCCTTGGGTTATAGGTTTCGGCCAACATCTTATTCTTTTTGGTCTGTTCAGCGGGTAAGGCGTTGCCCTTTCTTCTCGGAAAATCGGCCTGCAGCATCACAAAATGATTTTCGGCATAGGTGTTGAATTCATCGGTACTCCATACCTCTCGGTCTAGTTTGATGCAGGGCGCGCACCAGTCCGACCCTTGAAATACCAAAACAATCGGTAGTTTCGCTTCCTTTGCTATTTCCTTTGCTTCACTAAAATCGGTATGCCAATCTTGTGCGAATGCACTGTGCACGCCAAAAAGAAGCACTAGGACGATGTACCTATATTTTTTCATCACTATTCAATTTAATGGCAAATTACCGGATAACTCCCGTATACGTTGAACTTAGCATACCATACACCAGTAATACCTATAATCATTAACCATACCATTAATTCCCTATCAAGGAGAACGCACCTTTCGTCAAAAATTGTACGTCGGCATTGAATATGTCAGTTACTTCTACCGAAGCATTACCCTTATAGGTCGATGCTATGTTGACGGGCATTTGCTTAAAATAATAGTTCCCATTCTGTTTCTCATCCAGAACCAGCACATAGGTTTCTTCGTCAACGATTACCAAAGCCTCTTCTGGCAAGCCCAACGCCTTTTTTTCATCGGTTAGGATGACAGCGTCTACGAACATACCGGTCAGGAAATTCGTTTCCTTTTCATTTTCCAAATGTGCATGTACTTTAATGGTCCTGTTCTCATCAATGGAAGTACCCACCAAAAGCACTTCCCCATTATATACGTTTGTTGACGCCTCAGGAATTTTGAAATTCACTTTCTGGCCCTTATGGACGTTCATGATATCCTTTTCAAAAACGGAAAGCTCCAAATGAATATGGTCATTATCGATAATCTCTAAAATGGACATGGCCGGCGAAACATAGGTCCCCCTGCTAACGTTGACCTTCGGAATACTACCAGCAATGGGTGCGTAAATCGTTGTTATCGAGCTCAAATTTCCCTTTTCTACTTCCGTAGGAGAAAGATGTAGCATGACCAACTGTTTTTTTAGCCCATTGTACTTTGCAAATGCCGATCTATATTCACTTTCAGCCTTTAAAAAGGTTTTCTGGGAACTTACCTTCTCGGCCACAAGGGTCTTTTGGCGCTCATATTCGGAAGTTAAATAAGACAATTGTCCGCTCACTTCCATAAATTGCTGCTGCATGTTCACAAATTCAGGATTCTCCAAGGTCACCAAGGCTTGCCCTTTTTTTACCCTATCCCCGATCAGTAAGGGAGCGGTCTTGATATACCCGCCCAGGGTAGCGTTAACCACCGCCTTGTTCTCGGGCGGTACATCGATCATGCCATTTACTTGAACGGTACCGGGAAAAGGGAGTTCTTGAAGTTTGCCCAGTTGCATTCCGTTCTGCTCGAACTGCGCTTGGCTGATCTGAATTCTATCCTCTTGCCTCTGTTCCGATGCGTGCTCTTTTGTACCGGCCTCCTTTTCACCGCATGCTAGCAATACCACTGTAAACATCAAACTTAGTATTTTAACCAATATTCTATTCATGATCTAATTTTAAAAGGTTAGGTAATTGAGGGAAAGTACCGTTTCGTTGTACCGTTGTAACTGATCTAGATAATCTACCGTAATCTCGTACGCGCTCTCCAGACTCAGTACATATTGATAAAAATCGATTTCTCCATTCTTGAAACTAAGGGTCGCCGTTTTATAAAGCTCTTCAGATAACTCGGCGCCTTCCGCTTCATAATACTTCAGGGCAGCCTCAAGCTGTTGTAATTGTATATACAAACTTTCCCTCTGCGTGTTCAATTCAAGATTGATGTTTTGAGCTTGGTCTTCCGCAGCGTTTTGTGCGATTTTTGCCGATTTTACCCGTTGCGCCTGACCTCCGAACCATATCGGGATACGTAACCCTACTTGATACCCATACAGATTCTCGTTCAATTGGGCATTGGAACCTTGAAAATACATTAAACTGATATCGGGCAAAAAGCGTTGCTGCTCCAATCCTTTCTCCGCTTTTAACTTATCGATGGTATTCCTGTAGAACGCCATTTCTGGGCTATTGGTTATCGAAACTTCGTTCAACGGAACTTTTAGGGAGAACTCTTTAGGTACCAAGATACTATCCTCTGTTTGAACGGCTTTTTTTAGTTCGGTGTAGGCGAGAATAACCTGCTGTTGGGCCTGACTATACTTTAAATGCATCTTCTTCTGTTTGGAGATTGCCGTAATCTTCTCTAGATAGTTGGTCTCCCCAAGCTCGAACCTACGTTGCGCCATTCTTGAAAAATCGCTGAAAAGACTATCTAAGCGTTTATAGATTTGTTGTTTTTCCTGCGCTACCTGTGCCGAATAATAGGAGGACATCACTTTTCGCTCCACCTCTTTTTTTGCAATTTCTAGGCTGTTCTCCTTTAGATTGAAGTTCATCCTGTTCACCCTTTGTTGGGCAAAATAAACCGTGGGAAAAAGAATATCCTGCTGTACACCGAATACGCTAA
>JBARCC010000015.1:0-7368 GCA_049793635.1 Maribacter sp.
TTCTGCATCTTTTTCATCTTAAAAACAAGAATTTCAAAGTTCAGTAAAAATTATAAGACCCCAAAGGTTTTAGAAATCTTTGGGGCCTAATTCGCATAGGAAGATATTGAACGAGCTAATTCCATAAAAGCGTACGGGGCGTCACGTTCAAAAAAAGGAAATCCTACGTTTGAAATGACAACACGAAGTAAGGCATGGAGAAGATAATTCATCAATGATACACACAGCCATTTAAAACAAACTGCCTTATACTTGGAATTTTATTTCCTTTTCCAATACATTACCTGCTAAAAAGTAGCACTTGTACCAGTATGAAGTCAAGCCAAAATCCCCACATAATGCAAAATGTCATTTCACCTTAGACAAAACACTGGTTCTATTTACAACTCAAAAGATGTACCGTCATCCGCAAGAAGCACTTTCGGAAAAATGGTCTCGGCCTCCTCCCTAAAAAGTTCGATAGAGGAATAACGCGTGCTGTAATGCCCTAAAATCAGGGTTTTTACATTGGCCGATTTTGCAATGCTGGCGGCCTGCATGGCGGTGGAATGCTTGGTTTTAGTGGCCAAAAGTGATTCCGATTCCAAAAAGGTAGATTCATGATAGAGTACGTCCACATCTTTAAGAGGTGATGCCAATTGAGGGTCAAAAATGGTGTCACTACAAAATGCATATGACCTTGGTTTTTCGGGGTCAATGGTCAAAATCCTATTTGGGATTACCGTTCCATCATCTTGAACAACATCCTTTCCTTTTTTAATATTTCTATAATATGCCTTATCGATTTCATAGGTATCCACCGCTTCAACGTTCAGCTTTCGTTCACCAGGCTTTTCCCTGAACAAAAATCCGTTGGTATAGATGCGATGGTCCAACGGGATGGTACTTACCGAAACGTTGGCGTCTTCAAAAACCAGTTCTGGTTCCTTACGCGTTAATTCATGAAAAATAAGCGGATAGTTGGTCCATGAGTCCCCTAATTTTAAAAGCAAGGTAATGGCCTCCTTTATCCCCTTTGGGCCGTATACATGTAGTTCTTTTTCCCTCCCCAAAAGACGCATGGTCGAGATAAAACCTGGAAGTCCGAAAAAGTGGTCCCCATGCAAATGCGAGATGAAAATATGGTTGATCCTAGAAAATTTGATTTTATGCTTTCTCAACTGCACTTGGGTTCCTTCGCCACAGTCGATCAAAAATAGATGATTCTTAATTTCAAGGACTTGTGATGTCGGGTTCGTCAAGGTCCTAGGGGTGGCCGCATAACAACCTAAAATAGTCAAGCGCATTGTATATGTTTAAATTTCTTTTTTAGGGAAGCTGCTTCCAGATTCCTATTTGAACAACTTTGTCTATTCACCAAAGAACACTACCTCCTTTTCAACCTACTCAGCATCAGAAAGAACAAGAGTGATATTTCTTCGCAATGTCATACCAAGAATGAAGGGCGTTTCAGGTGTTACAACCCCAAATCACGTTCTATTTCTTCCATATCCACGATATCGCGTGCCTCTTGAAGGGTGGGTACCAAGTTAATTTCATCTGGAATATCATCATAAGTAACAGTTTTTGAAACGATGACGAAGGACTTTCCATTTTTTCGGTGCTTTTTTGAAATTTCCAAAAAAGCGATGACGTTATAAGGCGTGAGTTTGACAAAACCCGATAAATCGATAATCAGATTATCGTTCTGTAGTCTAGGATAGGCGTTGTCTAGATTCTCTAAAAAAACATCTATGGACCGTTCTTCCTGAGAAATGATAATTACTGAATCCTCCTTGTCAAAAACCATATTATTTTATTTTAGAAGCCAATAAATAAATAACTGCCATGCGTATGGCCACTCCATTTTCCACTTGGTTCAAGATAATGGATTGCTTGGAATCGGCGACATCACTCGTGATCTCGACACCTCGGTTAATAGGTCCGGGGTGCATGATTACAATTTTCTTATCCAAACTATCCAACAGTTTTTTGTTCACACCAAATTGTTGGGTGTATTCTCTGGTCGTCGGAAAGTAGCTAATATCCAATCGTTCGTTTTGTATTCTGAGCATGTTAGCGACATCGCACCATTCCAACGCTTTTCTCAAATTGGTTTCTACTCCAACGCCCAACGAGGCTATATGTTTGGGCAACAAGGTTTTGGGCCCACATACCTTAACGTTGGCCCCTTGTAATTTTAGAGCAAAAATATTGGATAGTGCTACCCTAGAATGTAGAATATCCCCAACGATGACTACATTTTTTCCGGCGACATCGCCCAATTTTTCACGGATAGAATAAGAATCCAAAAGGGCTTGTGTCGGATGCTCGTGCGCTCCATCCCCGGCATTGATGATCGATGCTTTTACATGTTTGGCCAAGAAGATACCTGCCCCTGGGTTGGGATGCCGCATGACCACCATATCCACTTTCATGGACAAAATATTGTTGACGGTATCGATGAGGGTTTCCCCCTTTGTAACCGATGATTGGCTTGCCGAGAAATTAAGCACATCTGCCGAAAGTCTTTTCTCCGCAAGTTCAAAAGACAACTTGGTGCGTGTACTATTTTCGAAAAAGATATTGGCAATCGTAATGTCCCTAAGCGATGGAACTTTTTTTATAGAACGGTTGATGACCTCCTTAAAATGATCTGCGGTTTCAAAAATAAGCTGAATATCGGTTTCCTTTAGATATTTGATTCCCAATAAGTGTTTTACACTCAGCTCGCTCATTTTTCTCGATTACCGGTTAATTAAATAAATTATATCCTCGCCATCGTTCTCTTCCCACATTACCTTTACCTTTTCTTCATTTATGGCATCTACCTGTCTACCCCTATAATTTGGCTGAATGGGCAGGTGTCTGCTAAACCTGCGGTCTATCAAACATAATAACTCCACATCTTTAGGTCTACCGAAAGACTGTAGCGCGGTCAATGCCGCATTTATGCTTCTTCCGGTATACAGCACATCATCGATCAACACTACGTTCTTATCTTCTACGAGAAAATTGATATTTGTTTTAGTGGCCTCCAAGGTCTTGTCCCCTCTTCTAAAATCATCGCGGTAGAACGTAATGTCCAAAAACCCCAAATCGATGTGTTTCACCTTATATTCTTCCTTAAGAATTTTAGTAAGGCGTTGGGCCACAAATTTTCCTCTCGGCTGTATGCCAATAAGAACCGTATTTTCAAAAGTGAGATGGTTTTCAAGCAATTGGCAAGCCAAACGATGTAGGATGATATTAATTTCTTTGGAGGAGAGTAAGACTTTTTGACTCATAATCGACTACCCGTGCTTTTAGCAAAACAAAAGTAGGGAATTCTGATCAATACTATTTCAACAATTTTTTGTGGAACCAAAATGACCTAGCTGCCATCTCCTCTTTTTTGAATACTAGAGGTTCTACTAGTTCTACAAAGATCGGTTGATGCAAAAGATGCGTACCATCGTGTATCTATACCAGATGTAAGACAACGTGTATTGGTTTCGGACGATAGCAAAACGGAATCGCATCCGAACCAAAAACTTTTAAATAAACCGCTATTGAAAATAGCAATGTCAACCTATTCAAAAGACACGAAGTGCACTGATCCGAAAGAAACTAATTTGATTTTTTTGTTTGTTCATTATAAGTGCTTTCAAAAATTTTATCGGCATTACCCGACTCAAAACCTTCCCTACGCATGCTACGGGTGAGTTCATTTTTAGGCAAATGACCGTATTTCGGTAATGGAAGTCGTTCCGCAAATTCGACATAACTTCCTGCAATCGATAGGGATTCGTTACCTGCAAAGGTGGCATCCGTTAATTTGGCCACCGTACTGCTCTGCCGTAAAAGACCGTCGGCACTTGTTTTTATTTTACCTCCAGAGGTATTTAAAACGATCCCTTCGGACTCCAAAAATCGATTGAAGGATTCTAAGGTATTATAGCCTTCCGGTAGCGCGTGTATACTGATGGTATAATGATTGAGGTAATACCGATTATAGAGGGTCCAAGCCGCATATTCACTTTCGTCGGCCAGTGCTTGGTAATCCTGTACCGAAGGTAATTGCCATAAGGGTCTGTACAAAAAATCCGAAACTGCGTCGGCATCATCCAAATCTATACTATCGACCGGGTCTGCCTGGATATGACCGGTATATTTTTTTATAATTTGTCGACTTTCCGCGGTCAGGTCCTTTACACGTAATTCGCTGAGGAAAACCCTGGGGAAATGTTCTTCTGGCGGGGCGTACCAAAAAGCATCCAATTTCTTTTGTTCAAAAAAATAAGGTTCCATTTTTTGATACCCGTAATGCATTAGTATTTTTTCAAAGGAAGCAATCCCTAGATAAGGAACCCCAAGCGTCCTAAAGGCGATATGGTCGTTTACAATCGATTTCTCATTGTCTATGATTCCTTTGGCTTGCATTGCAGTAGTGATGATACCAACATCTGGTACTCTGTTCCTATAAGGATTAAAAAGGCTTTCTAAGATAATGGATAACGCCTCGTTTTTTTTGGATTTCATAACTTCAATGGTTTGATTCAAAGCACTACGAAGATACTTGAGAAATGCTTGAAAGTGTTCATGGTAAAATCAATTTTCACCTTCCGTGGAACCTTTTTTTTCTATTAACCGTTAATTTAAAATTTTATCCGAGTTTTCACTCAATAAATACACCAAAACCTTGAACATACATCCATAAAAAAACCCGAAACAATGTTTCGGGTTTTACAGCAAATCCTTAATAGGATTCTTATTTTAAGAACTTACTTCTTCTTTTTAGAATCGGCAGCTTCCATTTTATCCTTCAACGCCTGTAAGGCATCGTTAGCGTCTCCTAAAGTAGGTTTGGCCTCATCTGCACTAGCTGCTTGTCTTTTGACAGCTGCTTTTACGTTACGTTGTTCCTCTTCACGGAAAATAGCGGTATGACTGGCTACAACACGTTTGAAGTCTTTATTGAACTCTATGATCTTGAATTCAGCTTCATCGCCTTTTCCTAGTTTCTTACCATCTTCTTTCTCCAAGTGACGTTGCGGTATAAATGCAGTGATATCCTCATTAAAGTCTATCGTCGCACCTTTATCGACCACATCAGAAATCGTTGCCGTGTGTACAGTACCCAATGCAAACTCAGTTTCGTATTTGTCCCAAGGGTTTTCAGTGGTCTGCTTATGACCTAAGCTTAACTTACGGCCATCGACATCCAGTTCCAATACTTCGACTTCCAGCGTATCCCCCACATTGGTGAATTCTGAAGGATGCTTGATTTTCTTGGTCCAAGAAAGATCGGAGATGTAGATCAAACCGTCGATACCTTCTTCCAATTCTACGAATACACCAAAGTTAGTGAAGTTACGTACGATACCTTTATGGTTTGAACCTACAGGATATTTTGTCGTAATATCGGTCCATGGATCAGGAGTCAATTGCTTGATACCTAAAGACATTTTACGGTCTTCACGGTCTAAGGTCAATACGACTGCATCCACTTCGTCACCTACTTTTACGAAATCCTGCGCGGAACGTAAATGTGTAGACCAAGACATTTCGGATACGTGAATAAGTCCTTCAACACCTTCGACAACCTCGATAAATGCACCGTAATCAGCGATAACGACTACTTTACCTTTAACCTTGTCCCCTATTTTGATTTCATCACTAAGAGCTTCCCAAGGATGCTTCTCCAATTGCTTAAGACCTAATTGGATTCTTGATTTGTTCTCATCAAAATCAAGGATTACCACATTCAATTTCTGATCTAGCTCAACAATCTCGTTCGGATGGTTGATCCTGCTCCAAGAAAGGTCCGTAATATGTACCAATCCATCAACACCTCCAAGATCGATAAAGACACCGTAAGAAGTAATGTTCTTAACAACACCTTCAAGAACCTGTCCTTTTTCAAGTTGGCTGATGATTTCTTTTTTCTGTTCTTCGATATCGGCTTCGATAAGCGCTTTGTGCGAAACAACAACGTTCTTGAACTCATGGTTGATTTTTACCACCTTGAACTCCATTGTTTTGTTCACATATTGATCGTAGTCTCGAATAGGCTTCACATCGATCTGGGAACCTGGCAAGAACGCCTCGATACCGAATACATCGACAATCATACCTCCTTTGGTTCTGCACTTCACAAAACCACTAACGATTTCTTCTTTATCATGGGCCGCGTTTACACGGTCCCAAGCCATAATCGTTCTCGCTTTTCTGTGAGATAATACCAACTGACCGCTTTTATCCTCACGGATATCGATCAATACTTCTACCTTGTCCCCTACTTTTAAGCCAGGGTTATAGCGAAATTCGTTTAACGAGATAACACCTTCGGATTTTGCATTGATGTCGATAATCGCCTCCCTGTCGGTAATATACACTACAGTACCTTGAACGACTTCTGCATCGGCAGTGTCCACAAAATTTTGAGCGACCAATTCTTCGAATTCCTTTAATTTGGAATCATCAACACGCTCAATACCTTGCTCGTATTTTTCCCAGTTAAAGTTTTCCAAGAATTCTTTTGGATCTTGCTGCGGAGTTTCTGCAGCGACGTGTTGTGTAGCTTCTGTAGTTTCCTCTACTTCTGCCGTTGTTTTTTCTTCAGCCATTTGCTGATCATTAATTTGTATCCCATAACCTTCTCAAGATAAAAGCAACGATTATGAAAGTAGTTATCGTATTTGTTTTCAACCTTTTTCCTCTTGAATTCCTTGCTCAAAAAAGGTGTGCAAAAATACATCTTTTTTCTAAACTAGGCAACTGCCAGCGACTATCCTTTAATTTTTCAATATAATTGCGCGGTTTACAAAAACAATACGGCTAATATGTTTATCTTACAAGCCAATCATTAACTAATAAAAATTACGATTATGAGTGTTAAATCAAAATATCAACCTGTTTTAGACCTTGGTGAACAACTGGGAATGAAGAACGGAGACGTAACCGTTGAAGGTGAGACCTTAAAAATTAAAGGTCAAGCAAAAACACCTTACGAAAAAGACCTTATTTGGGATAAAATTAAAAAAATTGGAGGGGAATCTCCCTCGGATATCAAAGCGAACATCACCGTTGCTGATGAATCCGTTTATCACAGACATGTTGTTAAAAGTGGAGAATCATTAAGCAAGATTTCAAAGCATTATTATGGTGATGCCATGAAATACAAGGCTATTTTCGAGGCAAATACCGGGATTCTCAAGAATCCTGATGTGATACATCCAGACCAAGTTTTGGTCATTCCGAATCCATAGGTACTTAAAGAAAAAAGTTGTTTTTCTAATCATTAGTTTATTTGTTGATTCAAATTTTGGCAAGCGTAAAATTTGAATCAACAATTTTATTCCGAATAAATTTCTTATTAAAAGAATATTCTTACATTAGATGTAGTAT
>JBARCC010000016.1:0-3418 GCA_049793635.1 Maribacter sp.
ACCTCTATAATGTCTCCATTTGCGATAAAACCGGCTTCCGAATTCGGCTTTAACCAAAAGTAATTATTTTTGACCACCATCATAAAATCCCCGACCGCCAAGTCGTTCTCCAAAAACAAAATACGCTCCCTGATGTTTTGGTTATATAAATTGGCCCTTTTGTTGGAACGCACGATAAAAGCGGTTTCCTCCTTTCCATGTACACTATAGGAACTATCGATGGCTTCCTGTATCTCATTACCATCGATCAACCTGACGATATCCTGAAAAGGATCGACATCAAATTTAAAATCATCGAAAAAGTCCCCCTGTAACTGCTCGCGCATTAGGGTCGCATTGGCCAAGATACCCGAATCACCTGCCTGCCTTACCACTTCATCCAGCTCAAGGCGAACTACTTCCTTATTATAGTTCAACGCAATTTTATCGGCATCCAATGCAGGGCTTAACACCAAATGTACCGGTGGCAACTGCGCTGTATCCCCGATAAGCAATAGTTTACACTTATGACCAGAATAGACGAACATCATCAAATCATCAAGTAAAGAACCATTTTCAAAAAGCTTTGAGTCAGCCGCGGTATCTGGAATCATGGAAGCCTCATCGACAATGAACAAGGTATCCCGATGTTTGTTCGGAGACAGGACGAACTGTACCCCGCCGCCACTTTGCTTTTTTGGAAAATAGATTTTTCTATGGATGGTAAACGCCTGTGTCTGCGAATAATTGGACATTACTTTTGCCGCCCTTCCGGTAGGTGCCATCAATACCGCTTTCTTCTGAACTTTCCACAAACTGTTCACCAACGTACCCACGAGCGTGGTTTTTCCGGTTCCTGCGTATCCCTTTAAAAGAAAGACCTCATCTTTTACATCAGACAACGTAAACTCAGCTAATTTCTGTAATGCGATAGATTGTGTGGCGGTCGGTGTATGCGGAAACTTCGTTTCCAAGAGACTATAAAATGAGGCAGGAGATAGTGGTTTCATGAGTCTTCAAAGATAAAGATGATTTTTAGGCCAAAAACTTTTACCATTAAAAAAAAATTGTAGATTTGTGAAGACCACTAAATTAAATTAACAGAAACAAAATGAAGACCATCATTCAGATTATACTTTGGGTTGGATGCATCGCTTTAGGCTACCTAATCTACAATTCCATCACAGGACCCATAAAGTTCAAGGAAGTAAAGCAAGAGCGTTTTGCCCAGGTTGTCGCAAAATTGAAGGACATTCGGAATTCGCAAGAAGCTTACAAGACCGTAAATGGTAAGTATGCCAAGGATTTTAATGCGTTGATCACTTTTATCGATACCGGTAAATACGTAATTACGCAGCAAAGGGACTCTTCGTTCATGGAATTCGATAAAGCCTATGGTATCGATTTGTTAAAGGAGATGAAAATCATTGATACGCTAGGTTTTGTATCCGTAAAGGATTCTTTGTTCAAAAAAGATACTCGATACAAAAACATGATGGATGTGCCCACAGCTCCGAATGGTGAAAAATTTGAAATGAAAGCAGATTTTGTGGACAAGAGCGGATATCGATCTCCCGTATTCGAGGCCAAAGTAGACAAAAACGTGATTCTTTACGATCAGCCTAAAGAATTATTGGCGCGTGAGAACGCAGCATTGAGCGTTGAAGAAGTTAACGGACCATCCATAAAAGTAGGGTCTTTGACCGAAGTAAGCACCAGCGGTAACTGGCCATCTGTTTATGATAAAAGAGACGATCAATAAAAATACCGATATAGCGGATAAAGTCTTTAAAAAATTGTCCATTCAAGTGAGCTTGAATGGACTTTCTTTTTGTGTGACGGATAGTGTTTCGCAAAAATTGCTTTTGGCTGATGCTTCGAGGTTCAATGAGGAAAAAACACCTATGTTCATTAAAGGTGAATTGCAAAAACTCTTTGAAAAACACGCACTTACCGGTATGCAGTTTGAAGAGGTCATCATGGTGCACAGCAATACCCTTTTCGGGCTTGTCCCAAAATCCCTTTTTAATCCAAATCAACTCTTGGAATACCTTAAGTTCAATACCAAGGTTTTCCCAACCGATGCTTTATCGTTCGATGAAGTTGAAAACCAAGAACTTGTGAATGTTTATGTTCCTTACATGAACCTTAACAACTACGTGTATGAACTTTTCGGTGCATTCACATACATGCACAACGGCACTATAATTTTACAGTCCTTATTGAATAACCAGACTCAAGAACCGGATACCGTTTGCTATATACATGTTGCCCTAAAACAAATGGATATTACCGTTATCGAACAACGTAAATTAATACTTTACAATAGCTTCAACTACGAAACCAAAGAAGACTTTGTCTATTACATACTGTTCGTTCTGGAGCAGCTCGACCTTGATCCGATGTACGCTAACGTAAAACTTTTCGGTACCATTGAAGAGGATGGTGAAATTTTCAAACTTTGCTATACCTATATTCGAAACTTAAGTATCTGTATACCGTCATCATCTCAATTGATGAAACTCGGGGAAAACGTTTCCTCATCCATAGACTTTACACTTGCAAACACCCTATAATGCGGATCATATCGGGAAAACATAAAGGACGAAATTTACAGGCTCCCAAAAACCTGCCGGTGAGACCTACTAAAGACATGGCGAAGGAAAGCTTGTTCAATATATTGAACAATAGCTATTATTTCCCCGATATGAAGGTATTGGACCTTTTTACCGGTACCGGCAATATCAGTTATGAGTTTTCGTCTAGGGGAGTCGATGCTATTCTTGCCGTAGACAACCATGCAGGCTGCATTCAATTCATTGAAAAAACGGTCGCCCTTTTAGACATGAATATCCGGACCGTGAAAAGTGACGTGTTTTCATTTTTAGAACGAAATACAGAGCAGTTCGATATTATTTTCGCCGATCCATTCTATGACATGGACCCTGCCGAATTCGAAAAACTACCCCAATTGGTTTTTGAAAAAAATCTTCTATTGGAAGAAGGCGTTTTGATTATAGAGCACTCGAACCGCACAGGTTTAGAGCACTTACCCAATTATGATAATTCAAGAAAATATGGTGGTAGTGTCTTTAGTTTTTTCAAGGCGTAGAAATTGTCTGTTGATGGTTGATGGTTGATGAAAAAAAATAAGATTGAAGAAAAAACGTTTTAATCTTTTCTTTTTTCTCGTAAATCATGCCATGCGTTCAGTTGCTATTTTATAAAAAAAGCAGGCCATAAGCCGGATTCTGTATATCTTGAACTAGGTTCAAGAATGCCCTATCATTTATCTAGGCAATGGGTCGCCCCAAAGCTCGAACCGCCTACCCTTCGGCTCGGGCGTGCAGCCCTCAAACACCGATTTACATGACGTTTCACCGTATAGAGTTTACCTGGTTTCACTACAGCCTAACTGTACTTGCTTTCTGTTGCACTT
>JBARCC010000017.1:0-1525 GCA_049793635.1 Maribacter sp.
AACTTCCTCTTCTTCCTCCTCTTCAATTACAGGACCATTAACCTCTTCTTCAACAGGTGCAATAGCATCAGAACTACAGCTGATCTGTACTAGAAAGAACAGACACCATAAAGCGTGGAGAATACGGCCGAACGGCGCAGAAGGTAAATTGCTCATAGGCTTATTTTTGACTAAGATAGCTAAAATCGATTTTCAAACTAAAACGTCGCTTTGCATTTCGACCAACACCCCGTTTCACAAGGCTTTGGAATACCAAACGCCTTACCTAGCGCAATCTTGAACGCGCATCCTTGATTACCAAAAGAAACAGCATATCATGGTTTCGTTTCCTGCTTCTGTTCCGAATAGCAAAATACGGCCGAAACATACAATAACACTACTTGATATGCTACTGATTGATCAATCTATAGATGAGCAAGGCCGTTCTTTTGGTCAACGCTTCAATGGTGTTCAAATTAACCGTCTCCTGAGGGGTATGTGCCCCTGTTCCCATGGTGCCCAAACCGTCAAGGCAAGCGACGTATTTGGCGACGAAAGAAGTATCGGCGGCACCTCGCTTACCGGGGTCATAGGCAAGTACCTCGCCTTGGCCCAAATCTAAACTTACGGCATTCAGGGTGCTTAAAAGCGCAAGGTTATTTTCGGTGGGCTGCATGGCCGGGTAGCTATCCTTAAAGCTGATTTTTGCTGTAGTCTGGGGCAAATTTTGGGCAACGACATCCCTCATTTTATTCCTTGCCCGCTCTTTCTGTTCTTCGGATATGAACCGCAATCCACCCCGTACCTCTGCTTTCTGTGCCACCACATTGGTTTTTCCAAAAACGGTCCCCTTGCTGGTCATGTCATCGAATTCTACAAAGGTACCTCCCAATAACGTTCCCGGATTAAACGTTAAAAGGTCCTCACCCTTTACTTCGGTATAAAACTGATGCACTATTCTGGACATTTCAAAAATGGCACCGGCACCGGTGTTCTCGCTAAAAATACCCGAGGAATGGGCTCTTTTACCTTGTACCTCAACCTGCCAATCCGAAGAGCCCCTGCGCGCCACGGTGGCGTAATTGAACCCTGTGGACGTTTCAAACCCCAAGGCGATATCACTTCTTTTTGCGGCCTCGATCAAATCGGTCCTGCTTTTTTCCAACGGACTCCCAGTACTTTCCTCATCTCCCGTAAAAGCGACAATGATCTGTGCATCGTTCAACAAGCCGTTCTCCCGTAGTGCCTTTAATGCATACAGTACAATCACGTTGCCGCCCTTCATGTCATTTCCTCCCGGTGCGTGCGCGGTGGAATCATTGACCCTTTCAAAGGTTTGAAAGGGGCTGTCCTCCTCAAAAACCGTATCTAAATGACCGATCAGCAATACTTTTTTTCCTTTTTCTCCCTTGATTTCCGCAAATAAGTGCCCTGCCCTATTCATTTCTTCGGGCATCGGTATCCACGTAGTTTCAAAACCGATTTTTTCGAACGCCTCGGCAAAAGTGGTCCCAACCTTTTCAACCCCTGCCAAATTCAAGGTACC
>JBARCC010000018.1:0-2686 GCA_049793635.1 Maribacter sp.
AATGAGTTTTTTTACCGGAAAGGTTTCACAGTGTATTTCTTCTCCCGAATCGTTTAGTGCTTTGAACGTTGCCATACCATTTAAAATGGTGTTCCCCGAAATGGTAAGGCTTACTTCGTCTATTTTGTCTGGTTTTGAAAAGGAAATTGAGGCATGCGTTTGAATGAGAATATCCGATTTTAAGGTTGACTCCTTAAACGCTTTCACGTTCTGTTGCTTATGGGCATTTGTGCAGGACAGCGCAAAACAGGATATTATTAGAACAACACATATAGTTTTCATAAAGATAGGGTTAAAGGTTCGGGTCAAAGTTCTTGCTATTGCCCAAAAGGTTTTACCCCGAGATTGGTGAAAATACCATCCCTGTTTTCAGGGTGTTTGAGTCTAAAGGGATGACTTACTGCGTTGATACCATTTTTTATGGTCTCTTTTGAATTCTATTCTACTTCATTCAGATCTATTTGGAAAATAGGTGACGGAAAGTCTTAACTTAGTAGGCCTCCAACATAAAGAACAAAAGTAAAATGCTTGCTAGAATAGCCAAAAGACCCATTCAGTTTTTGCAGGGACTTGTTTCCTCGGGTTCTTCCTTAGGGATTATTTTATTGATCATGGTGCTTATCGCCATGATGTGGGCAAACTCACCTTGGTCACATTATTATCATGAGCTATGGCAGCTTAAACTTACCATAGGTTTTGAAGGTTCTGAGCTGAGCAAGTCGTTGCATTATTGGATCAACGATTTCCTAATGGCCTACTTTTTCTTCATGGTAGGTCTTGAAGTAAAACGGGAGTTTATGGTTGGGGAGCTTTCAACGGTTCGTAAAGCGGTTCTTCCCTTGGTCAGTGCCCTTGGTGGTATGGCCGTACCTGCCCTGATATATGTGGCGATCAATTACAATGGGGAAGGGGCTAGCGGTTGGGGGATTCCCATGGCTACGGACATCGCCTTTGCTATTGGATTATTGGCTTTGGCCGGGAACGCCATTACCAGTAGTTCTAAAACATTTTTGACCGCTTTGGCGACCGCAGATGATATTGGTGCTATTTTGATCATTGCCTTTTTTCTGAGCGGAAGTCTTGACTGGGGCAATTTATTGGCAGCGGGTATTTATTTTACCATCATGCTGGTCGGTAATTTTATCGGCATCCGAAATGTTTGGTTTTATTTTATAATCGGGGTTTTTGGGCTGTGGGTCGCGTTGTTTCTTTCGGGAGTACATGCTACCTTGGCGGGGGTGCTGGCCGCTTTCTGCATTCCGGCACGTTCATTGATCAGCGAATCCACTTTTGTGGAAAGGATTAAAAACCGGGCGTCTCAGTTGTCGGACACGTCGTATACCGACAATCCGTTACTCAAGGAGAATCAAGTGGATATCGTTACCGATTTGATCAACGATAGTAGAAAAATACTTTCTCCCTTACAGCGTTTGGAGCAAAAAATACGTCCCTTGGTAAATTACTTCATCTTGCCAATTTTCGCGTTGTCTAACGCAGGGGTCACGATTAAGGGAGATTTGACGGAAATGCTCGTGCACCCCATCAGTCTTGGTATTATTGCTGGCCTTTGTCTAGGGAAGCTCATCGGTATTATGGGTGCTTCGGCACTGATCGTTAAATCAAAGGTAGGCCGGTTGCCTTCGGGTGCCAATTGGAGCGATATCGGCGCTTTGTCAATGATGGCCGGTATTGGTTTCACCATGTCCATATTCATAGCGGAACTATCATTAAATGACGAAAGATTGTTGCAAATTGCAAAAGTAGGCATCATCATGGCATCTGTATTATCAGGAATAATAGGCATTACATGGCTGAAACAGGCCAATAAAAAGTGAACACACTAAGTATATACATATGGAAAAGCATGAGGTTGACGAACTTGTAGAGTCAAAGGCCGAAAAGGAAGAAATCGAAGATCAGGACGATATTCTGGTAAAGCAGTTATGTGAGGGTTTGGACACCTATCGAAAAAATAGGGTATCCACCTTTTTGAGCAGTTTTATGGCAGGTCTTGAAATTGGGTTCAGTTTTATGTTGGTTGCCATCATCTATAGTCTTTTTGGAGGAAAGATTGAGGATACCTACGTTCCCTATTTGGCTTCTTTCGTATATCCACTGGGATTTATCCTGGTCGTGTTGGGAAAATCGGTCCTCTTTACCGAACAGACCTCATTGTTATCCTTGCCAGTGATCAGTGGTCGTAAAACGGTGGTAGATGTAATGTCGTTATGGGGCATCGTAATCGTAGGTAACCTTATCGGAGGGTATTTTATTGGAGGATTTATCGTTTGGATAGGACCGGAGTTGGGAATCATCTCGCATTCGGGAATAGAAAAACTCGCCGAACACGTGAACCACTTTTCTAGGGAAATCATTTTGGGGAGCTCGGTGTTGGCAGGTTGGCTAATGGCGTTGTTGTCTTGGACCATCACGTCGACAAAATCGGCATCCGGCAAAATCATGGTGATTTATATCATCACCTTTATCATTGCAATGGCCGGCCTTCACCACAGTATTGTTGGTAGTATTGAAGTATTTGCAGGATTCTTGATTAGCGATAAAATAGGTATTGTAGACTACCTTACATTTCAATCGACCGCATTGGTGGGTAATGCCATCGGGGGGGTCGTTTTTGTAGCCATCCTAAAATACGGTGCATTTTTAGCAAATAATAACGGAAAAAAAT
>JBARCC010000019.1:0-1768 GCA_049793635.1 Maribacter sp.
GCGTACCACTTGGAAATCCATGAATGAAGAGGATACCTTATTCAGCGGATCGGACCGTAAATCGGGCGATAAAAAATGGACAGGAACAAGAACCGATCTCATTTTTGGTTCGAATTCAGAACTGCGCGCAATGGCAGAAGTATATGGTACTCATGATGCCACTCCTAAATTTATGCGTGATTTCGTAAAGGTTTGGACGAAAGTGATGAACCTGGACCGTTACGAACTATAATCGAATACTATAGTTTAGGTTTAAATTAAGAAGCAGCTACCCAGGTAGCTGCTTTTTTAATAGCCATCATTCATAACTATTGACAGCTATGTTTGCGAGCATAGGCTCGTTGACTTCCACGGGCAGGAAGTTTACTACTTCACATTTTTAGGAATGACAATCGTTGAAGCATGTGCAAAATTCGTTTGGCCTACCCGAAACCTAGTGGCCCGAGGAAATTCCTTCGCCAAAAGTCAATAAATTATGGTCAGGGTCGAGTAATGAAAACTCCTTTTGTCCCCAAGGCTTTATCTCTAGCGCACCATTGGGATGAATGGGCACTTTCGCGTTAAGTAACGATTGGTATATTTCATCGATATGTTCCGTTCTAAGATAAATCTGGCCGTAATTTTCCAAAGGATTCAAATTTTGGAACAAAAAGAAATGCAGTTCTACGGCGTCTTTCTTTACCATTAAATATTCTTCATAACTGCCACCAACTTCCTTAAAGCCTAAGGCGTTCAAATAGTACTTTTTAGTGATGGACTTATCCCTCATAGGCAATTTTGGATGGACGGTTAGATACATAAGCCTTGTTTAGTGGTCTGGACCTGCTTTTTGAACTGGTTTCAAAATGTAATTTAATGCTTGTTTTTTATACAATCAAAGTAGGGGTTTCGTAACTTGACCTATAAACTTTAAAATTAATGGATTATGGGAGGATTTATTTGGATTCCAATATTATTTTTTGTGATTATTTCCGTGCTTTCCGGGGTATTCATCGTTAAGCAGCAGACCGCTGTGTTAATCGAAACCTTCGGTAGGTTTACCAGTGTTCGAACATCAGGTTTACAATTTAAAATTCCTTTTGTACAACGCATTGCGGCCAGAATCGGACTCAAAATACAACAGCTTGATGTGATTATCGAAACAAAAACGTTAGACGATGTTTTTGTAAAATTAAAAGTATCCGTTCAATATGTCGTTATTCGGGAGAAGGTGTACGATGCATTCTACAAATTGGAGTATCCGCATGAGCAGATTACCTCGTATGTGTTCGATGTGGTTCGAGCGGAAGTTCCAAAAATGAAGCTCGACGATGTTTTTGTGCGTAAGGATGATATTGCTATCGCCGTGAAATCGGAGTTACAGGAAGCCATGTTGGACTATGGATTCGATATCATCAAAACCTTGGTGACCGATATCGATCCCGATGCCC
The DNA here is from genome assembly GCA_049793635.1 of Maribacter sp. GTDB lineage: Bacteria > Bacteroidota > Bacteroidia > Flavobacteriales > Flavobacteriaceae > Maribacter. The sequence continues at coordinate 1,431 of JBARCC010000019.1, forward strand.
AAGTGAAAGAGGCAATGAACCGTATAAATGCCTCAGAACGACAAAAAACAGCTGCCCAATTTGAAGGGGATGCGGCCAGAATACTTATCGTGGAAAAGGCAAAGGCCGAAGCGGAGAGCAAACGGTTACAGGGCCAAGGTATCGCCGATCAACGAAGGGAAATCGCGAGAGGTTTGGAAGAGTCCGTAGAGGTACTGAACAAGGTGGGTATAAATTCGCAGGAAGCTTCCGCATTGATTGTGGTAACACAACATTACGACACTTTACAGAGCATAGGGGAGGCGACGAATACCAATTTGATTTTATTGCCCAATTCGCCCCAAGCGGGCAGTGATATG
>JBARCC010000020.1:0-4322 GCA_049793635.1 Maribacter sp.
TTTCAAGACTAACAGTTCCCGTACAGAATAATCTATTGCTCGTATAATTCATTTTTATCCATTAAGAATACACGTATGATAACACAAACTAAGACCACAAAAAGGAACGTATGGAAATTGCTCCTTCTCTTTTGCATTACGAGTTTTTCCATATATGCCCAAAGCGAAACAAAACTAATGCACCAACCTGCGCTTAGTGACACGCAGATTGCCTTCATCTATGCAAATGACCTCTGGGTCGCCAATAAGGACGGTTCAAACCCGAAGAGGCTTACCATTGACGAAGGGGTCGAATCCAACCCCATATTTTCCCCAGATGGAAGCATGATTGCCTTCAATGCAGAATATGATGGAAATCTCGATGTTTTTATTATGCCTGCTATAGGGGGTATTCCTAAAAGATTGACCTGGCATCCCTATAATGATGTGGTGAGGGATTTTACACCCGATGGTACCAAGGTGTTGTTCATCTCACAACGCAACTCACACACGAACAGGCATTCAAAATTGTTCACCGTACCAACTCAGGGAGGTGCTATCGATCAACTTGATGTGCCCAACGCCTTTTGGGCAGCCTACTCCAAAAACGCTGAACACATCGCCTATACCCCGTTGTTCGACGCTTTTACCCAATGGAAGCATTACCGTGGCGGTCGGGTCTCCCGTATCTGGGCCTATACTACGGCGGACCATAGCGTGGTAGAACTTCCAAAACCTGAAGAAGGAAGTAACGATACCCAACCTCAATGGATCGGAGAAAGTATTTATTTTAGAAGTGACCGTGACGGAGAATTCAATCTCTTTAGTTATCATACGGTTGACAAGACCATTGCCAAGCATACCAACTATACGGATTTTCCGGTCATCAACCCTAAGGCCTATCAGAACGAAATCATTTACGAACATGCGGGAACTTTGCATATTTACGATGCAGCGACCAACAAGGATAGAAAATTAACCCTCAACATTTCAACAGATCTTTTAGAACTACGGGAGCGTTATGTGTCTGGGAAAGATTATGTACGTTCAGGCGCTATTTCGCCCTCCGGAGCGCGAGTGGTGTTGGATTTCAGGGGTGAAATCGTTACCGTACCGGCAAAAAAGGGAGATGTAAAGCATATTACCCAGACTCCGGGCAGTCACGAAAAATTTCCGGCGTGGTCGCCAGATGGCACGTCCATCGCCTATCTTTCCGATGCTTCCGGGGAGTATGCATTGCATCTCTATACACTATCTACTGAAAAAGTAAAAGAAATCAAATTGGCGGGTTCTGGCTTTTATGGAACCATTCATTGGTCTCCAGACAGTAAAAACGTGAGCTATGTTGATAATGGCCGCAACCTATATGTAACACAAGTGGCCTCTGGAAAGACGACAAAAATTGATCAAGACGACCTTTTTGTTCCCGGTGATCTTCGGGAGCTTTTTAGTGATTGGTCATTCGATTCCAATTGGATCGCCTATACTAAAGTGACCGGCACCAACTTTGAAAAAGCATTTATATACTCGGTATCGGAAAATAAATCCTATGCGCTAACGGACGGACTTTCCAATGTCACCAGTCCCGTTTTTGACCCTAGTGGAAAGTACTTGTATCTGTTAGCATCAACCGATGCCGGGCCTGTGGTCAACTGGTTCGACCAATCCAACATCGATAAGGAGTTGACCACTTCCATCTACGCAATGACGTTGCAGAACGATGTTATTTCTCCGCTGAAAAAGCAGAACGATGAAGAAAAAGGAGACTTGAAAAAAGAGGAAGAACCCGAAGACACCAAAAAGGGAAAGAAAGCCGAGGCACCGAAAAAGAGCCTGCGGATAGATTGGGAAGGGATTCAAAATAGAATGGTGGCGTTGCCCATTGAAGCAGGTAGGTACAGCAGTCTTACGTCGGTGACCGAGGGAGAGCTATATTACCTTTCTTCCGTGTTTCACTCCCCGAAATCGCACTTATACAAGTTTACGTTCGAGGAAAGGAAAGCAGAGGAGTTATTGCCCGTGGATGCATACGAAATTACTTTCGGTGGTGAAAAGATGTTGTACTCTAGCGATGGGTCTTGGTACGCATCCGAACTAGGGAAGAAATCTGAAGATGCCCCCTTGGATGTAGCGAGTATATCGGTTAAAATTGACCCCAAACAAGAATGGACCAATATTTTTCATGAAGCTTGGCGCGTTAATAGGGACTATTTTTATGACCCGGGAATGCACGGTGTGGATTGGAATGCCATGAAGGCCAAATACGAACCTTTAATCGCCCATGCCGCCTCCAAAGATGACCTGTATCGGGTAATGCAATGGATGTTCAGTGAATTGGCGGTAGGCCACCATCGCTTTAATAGTGAGGGCGACCAATTGAACGAACCTAAACGTATAGCCGGCGGACTGTTGGGTGCGGATTATAACATCGAGAACAACCGCTACCAAATCACCAAAATATACGGCGGACTTAATTGGACCCCAGATTTGCGTTCTCCGCTTACAGAGCCAGGTGTAAACGTTTCCGTTGGGGATTATATCATAGCGGTTAACGGCAAGAATGTATTGGGGACCGATAACCTGTATTCCTTTTTTGAGACGACGGCGAATACACTTGTCGATTTAACCGTTAGTAAAAATGCGGATGGCTCAAACCCAAAGAAAGTTACCGTAACTCCGCTGGAAACCGAATGGGCCATTCGAAATAGGGATTGGGTAGAAGGAAACATGAAAAAAGTACATGAAGCCTCTAACGGGGAAGTTGCCTATGTCTACGTCCCTAATACTTCCGTAGCCGGTTTCGAATACTTCAAACGGTATTTTTATCCACAGGCCAACAAAAAAGCCATTATCATCGATGAGCGTTATAATGGTGGCGGCTCTTTAGCTGATTATTACATCGATATTTTAAAACGACCGGAACAGGCCTATTGGAATTTCAGATATGGGCAGGACTTGAAATCCCCAAGTGCATCCATTCAAGGTCCGAAAGTGATGATAACCGATGAAACCGCGGGATCAGGAGGGGATTATCTACCATGGATGTTCAGAAAATTCAAAGTGGGAACCATTGTTGGCAAGCGGACGTGGGGCGGACTCGTAGGTGTGCTAGGGTATCCAGAATTTATTGATGGTGGAATCGTTTCCGCACCGAACCTGGCCTTTTATACGGAAGATGGTTTTAGGGTAGAAAATGAAGGAGTAGCTCCCGATATTGAAGTCGAGCAACTGCCGGAGTTAGTCGTGAAGGGCCAAGATCCCCAATTGGAAAAAGCGTTGGAAATAGTCATGAAACAGCTGAAGGAGAACCCTCCCAAAACCATTCCTAGACCTCCCTATCCAGATAAAAGTAAATTGTAAGGATGTGACTCAAATCGCATCTGTATGTACTTTAAAATGGATACATTAAAAAAATCCCGGTACTCTCTATAGTACCGGGATTTTTTTAATAAGCTTGAATTTTTTATTTCTTCAAGAATGAAATCAAAAGTTTATTTAGTTCATCGGCATGGGTGATGTTCAGACCATGCGGTGCACCTTTGATGATTTCGAAGGTATTATCCTTGATTCCCTTTGCGGCTTGTTGCGCAGAAGTTTTAAGGGGTACCGTTGCATCCGCATCACCATGAACAATTAGCGTGGGTACATCCACATTTTTCAATTCAGGTCTAAAATCGGTATGCATCCAGGCCAAAGCAGTTTGAATGGTCGCTCGGGGTGAGGCAAAGGAAGCGATGGTAAAATCATAATCCAATTGCGCTTCACTTACTTTTTTTCCCTTATTCTCTTCATAATTATAAAAGCCTTTGCTGAACTCCTTTAAAAAACCAACGCGGTCTTTTTGTAACGCATCGATAATTCCCTCTAAATCTTTTTCTGGAACACCATGCGCATTGTCATCCTTTTGTTTTACAAGTGGGATAATAGAACTGATGAGTGCTGCTTTCGCGATCTTATCGCTCCCATAATCGGTCAAATAGCGGACGACCTCTCCTCCACCCATGGAGAAACCGACCAATACGGCATCCTTTAATTTCAAGTCTTCGATAATTGCGTTTAAATCACTCGCCAATGCCGAATAATCATAACCTTCCCACGGCGAAGAAGAGGTTCCGAAACCTCTTCTATCGTATGAAATGCATCTGTATCCCGCCTCCACGATTTTCCAAACCTGTTGTTCCCATGATTTTCTGCTTAGGGGCCAACCATGAATTAAAATCACCGGTTGTCCCGAACCGTAATCCTCATAAAAAATATCTACGTTTTCGGTTGCTTTTGTATTCGTTATAAATGGCATATGTTAAATTTTTAAGTTACTTAAAGATAATGTACCTGTAGAAGGC
>JBARCC010000021.1:0-6846 GCA_049793635.1 Maribacter sp.
GACCAGTTCAATATATTCTTCGTCATGGCTCATGTCGTGCCCTGATTTTTTGATATTTTCTTCTGTTGATCTATGAACCATCATTTTTTAGGTTTAGCATGCCTTCCATTTTCGGACAATTCTCAAATACAATTTATAATTAGTCTGTACATCTGGAATTTTGCTTAGCGTTATCAAATAACTGACTCAGGGTTCTATTGTATAGTTTTCGGGAATAATCAACAATGGGACTTTGAGATGTTTCAACAGCTTTTTCTCGATACTATTTTTTAGCAAATGTGTAAAGAATCGATGGGCATGGTGGCCAATAATGAGCAAATTCGCATTCCAATTCTGTATGGTTTTATTGATTTCTTCAGCAGGTCGACCAAGGGTTTCAAAATCTTGAATCTTTACTTCTGGATGTTCCTGCCTAATTTTATTTATTAGCTGAATAGCATTTTCCTTTTCTTCGGATTGAATGTCGGCAGGAAATATGCCCGCATCAATTTTACCCGGAGAATAGCGCACTACGTAAACTATTTCTAATTGCGCATGAACCTGATTTGCTAGTTCTACAGCATAGTTTGCAGCGTTCAAGGCAGAATCGCTTCCGTCAATAGCTACTAATATTTTTTTAATTATTCCCATATCATTTCTACTGTAATCGCAATACAAAATGAAAACCTTCCATTCTATTGCCTTAAATAATAGACCAATCCTATTGCAACCAAAACGACCGATCCGGCAATTATAAAAGGATAATAATACCCTCCGGCGAGTAACCAAGTTCCCAATACGGGTCCCAAAATCTGTCCGATACTGTTCGTAGAGCTTTGGATGGAAATGTTTCTGCCCGTATCTTCCTTTGATAACAAAGAGACCGCCGAAAGCAGATTTGGGGTTACCATGGCACCACCACTGGCAAATAGTATTATCATACCATATACAGATAACTCATTATTCAAAAAAGGAAATGCAATAAGCGAAAGTCCGGTTATCAATAAGCCTACCGTGATTTGTTGTTTCGAGGTCATTATCCTTTCCCCATAAGTAGCGAAAACGGGCTGTAAAACCGCCATTACAGAACCGCAAAGCATAAAACCAATACCGACTTGACTACTATTGAACTCTAATTCATTCTTACCATAAATTGAAAAGACGGTTTCAAAGAGGGTCACAACAAATTGCATAACGAAAGACAGCGTTAATAGCAGAATAAAATAGTGACTAAAGGAGACACTGAGCTTTGTCGCTTTTTTCCTAATCTTGGCTACTATGGCTGTGTTCTTTAGCCATTTTATTATAACGAACAATACGATTAAACCTAATACTGCAGCAAAAAGAAAAGGAACCGAAAAACGGTCTAAATGGAATATCCCAAATGAGTACTTCAAATGGACATTGGTCTGTGATAAAAGACCACCCAACACAGGGCCGAAGATAAGACCGGAACTAATGGCAACCCCGGACCATGCCATTATCTTGGTTCTTCGTTTCTCCGAAGTTATGTCACTAAGATAGGCATTGCTTACAGGGATTACGGATGAAGTGAATACTCCCCCTAAGATGCGGGCGACATACAACATCGTAAGCGAAGTGGCCAGGCCGGTCAGCAAATTCATTACTATAAACCCGATAAGTCCGACTAAAATTATGGACTTACGACCATATTTATCGGAAAGTCTACCCCATACAATCACAAAAATGAGCTGAAAAAGTGGATAAATGCTGGTCAACATTCCTATATGGAAATTGATCAGGTCGGGATTCAGATTATCCTCTAACGCCAATCTTTCCGTATAATAAGGAAGAATTGGCAGCAGAATACCATAACCCAACATTACCACAAATAGGCTCAACAGAACCAAAAATATCCTGTTGAGCTTTTCTTTCTTGTTCATTATTTTTTTCCGATTTTTCTTTTTAAAAATTGGGCGTTGATGGCCACTATTATGGTGGACAAGCTCATAAATACCGCTCCAACGGCCGGTCCTAAAACAAACCCTGAAGAATACAATACTCCGGCAGCCAACGGAATGGCAACAACATTATAACCGGTAGCCCAAATCAGGTTCTGGATCATCTTGTTATAGGTGGCCTTCCCAAATAAAATCAGGTTGGCGATATCTTGCGGGTTGCTGTTGACCAGAATAATATCGGCGGTCTCGGCCGCGACATCGGTACCGGATCCCACCGCAATACCAACATTTGCCTTTGCCAATGCGGGGGCATCGTTTACACCGTCGCCCGTCATAGCCACAAATTCTCCCTTGTTTTGCAATTCTTCTACGATTTCCACCTTTTGGTGTGGCAATACTTCGGCATAAAATCCATCCAAGCCAAGTTTATCACTTACAGCCTTAGCAGTTTTTTCATTGTCACCAGTTGCCATTAGAACTTTAATATTATTCTTTTTGAATATTTTGATGGCTTCTGCAGATTCAGGTCTAATTTCGTCTGCAAGAGCGATGTAACCTGCCAGTTTTCCATCAATCAATACAAATACGACGGTTTCGGCAGCATCACTGTATGCATCTTCTGGGATGTCTATTTTTTCATCTCTCAAATAACCAGGACTTACTACCTTAACTTGTTTACCTTCTACATTTGCCTCTACACCTTTACCTGTAATCGCATTGAAGTTTTCAGGTTTTGGGACTACAACACTGTCCTCCTTAACCTTTTTGATGATCCCTACGGCAATGGGGTGTTCTGAGCTTTGTTCCAAGGCACTGGCCAGCCTTAAGACTTCAGCTGAAGAATACTTCGTGTCTACCGATTCAATACGTGTAACACCAAAATCCCCCTTAGTCAATGTACCGGTCTTATCAAACAGCAAAGCCGATATTTTTCGGGATTCTTCAAATGCCGTTCTATTACGGATCAGCAACCCGTTCTGTGCAGAAACAGCCGTGGAAATGGCAACTACCAAAGGAATCGCCAAACCTAGGGCATGAGGACAGGCAATGACCATGACCGTAACCATCCGTTCCAAGGCGTACACAAATGGGAAGCCCAAAATAAGCCACACCGCCAACGTGCCAAAACCAATGGCCAATGCAATATAGGTCAGCCATTTTGCGGCCCTATCCGACAGGTTCTGCATTTTGGATTTGGTTTTCTGTGCTTCCTCTACCATCTTGATCACTTTGTTGAGATAGCTGTCTTTTCCGGTGTGCTCTACTTTGACTTTTAGGGTACTATTTCCATTTACCGAACCCCCGATTACCTTATCGTTCAACTCCTTTTTGACCGGTTTGGACTCTCCGGTAAGCATAGATTCGTTCAAGTAACTGGAGCCCTCTGTAATGATTCCATCGGCAGGTACTTTTTCCCCAGGCTTGACCAGAATAACATCGTCCTTTAAAAGGTCTTCCAATTTGATGTCCTCAATAGTATCTCCTTTTACCCGGTGTGCTTCAGCGGGCATCATACTGACCAATAATTGTAGGGCTTTTGATGCGCCGAGAACACTCTTCATTTCAATCCAGTGACCCAACAACATAATGGCTATAAGGGTAGCCAATTCCCAGAAAAAATCGACGCCTTGTAACCCAAAAACCGTAGCGGAACTATAAAAGTAGGCGACGCTAATGGCCATGGATATTAAGGTCATCATTCCCGGTGCACCCTTTTTAATCTCAGAAACAAGACCCTTTAGAAAAGGCCAGCCTCCATAGAAATATACTACGGTAGAAAGGGCGAAAAGAATGTATGGGTTTCCAGGAAGAAGAAAACTATATCCAAAGAATTCCTGGATCATCGGAGAAAAGAATAGTATGGGTACGGTCAAAATCAACGTGACCCAAAACCTTTTTCTAAAGTCGGCAATCATCATTTTATGGTGGTCGTGGCCTGCCATACCCATGGGGATGCTGTCATGATCACCATGTTTCATCTTACTATGATCCATTTTTGAATGATCCATTTTACTGTGGTCCATCTTACTATGGTCGGTCGATTTTGGGTCTTCCATTTTCGAGTGGTCCATATTTGAATGATCCATTTTTGAGTGGTCCATCTTCGAATGGTCCATTTTTTTGTCCTTGTGATCTTTGTTATCGTCCATATTGTTCTATTTAAGGGTTAACGTAATTTTTTTCGCATTTGTTCTGAAATATTCTCGGCATATACTCCGTAGGCATCGACCAAGGTTCCCTTGATTCCATTTTTAGAAGAGATGGCATACAGGATACTATTGTCATCTGTACTGCTCATCCCTTCAAAACGGTGCAATTCATCTATCTCAAAGTCATCTGGGTGTAATTCCAGTTTTAGGGAAGCACATTCCAAACAATGGGGCTTGAGATTGAAATCATAGGTATAGCCCCTTCTTTGAAGGTCTTGTATCGCTTCGGAAAGTGTATCGTAACTTTTCATTGTTTCTTATTTATAGCTCATTGTAAAATAACTGCCGTCTTCTTCAGTGAATTTCTGGTAGGACAGTAATCCTTTATTGTTCAGATTTTCATTTACAGCATAATTAAGCTGCTTAATTCGTATACCGATGGCATAGGCTTTGATATTGATCTTTGATCTGATGCTTTTACCATTTCCATTGGATTCCAAAATCCGGTCATAAATTTTGATCTTGCTTTTGGAGCCAAAGAAGTCCAGTAATCCTGAATCGAAACTCATTTCCAGTTCAACATCTTCCAAATTATCCAAATCGTACAGCTCCTTGAAATTCTCGGAGTTGGTGTTGATTTCGGTTTCCTTCGATTTGGGATTGGAAAAGGGAAAGGCCATTACCATTATACTCGACTCTTCGGGCTGACATCGATAGTTGGTGGAATATTTATCCGTGGATTTTCCGTTTTTATCGAAAAGCTCGGTTACCACTTCAATTTCATAATATCCATCCGTTTCTTTTAACTCTCCCGCCTGAAAGGTTTGCTTGTTCAGAAAAACTCCATTTTCGTTATAATTTTCCCTTACTACCAATCTGTCTACGAGTTGGCCGATAAGCATTTCTTCTTGTGCCTGCGCTAAAAAGGATGACATTAAAACGGTTAATATGTAAATGGTTCTTTTCATGTATGGTGCATCAGCTCTGTTACTTCCTTGGCAATAATATCGCTTAGGTCAATGCGGTTGGATTGATGTGGAATTGTATTGCATGTAATGATATTCTCTACATAGGCATCCCAAAGGTCTTGATAGGCATTTTCGGAAAAAACGGCATGGATACCAATGCATATCGCTGGTTTCATTCCGGCATTCTTCAAGTGTTCCGTGGTTTCTATCATGGTCCTTGCCGTAGATATAATATCATCCACCAAAACCGGGGTGGATTCTTTATATTTTTCTACATCGGGTACGGAAACTTCAACATCTCTGTCGCCATGACGAACCTTTTGTAATACGGTAAACGGAACCCCTGCTTTTTTTGCCACATCGGAGACCCATTGCTCGCTTTCGGAATCAGGGCCAATCAGTACCGGATTGTGTATATTTTCCTTGATGTATTTGGAGATGGCATCCGCGGCATGGATGACCCTATTCGGAATATCGTATACCTCGCCCAAAGAACTTATTCTATGCAAATGCGGGTCAATAGTAGTGATGCTATCCGCAAATCCTGAAATCAATTTTCCGAAATAAGTGGAGGTAACCCCTTCCCCCTCGTGAAACACTTTGTCCTGACGCATATATGCCAAATAGGGTGCCACCAAACAGGTGCACATAGCGCCTAATGATTTGGCCGTATGGCTTAAAAAGTAGAGCGGCAACAGTTTTTCATCGGGTTCGTGAAGGGTACAGACCATTACTACACATTTGCCTTTCACATCGGAAAGGATACGGGTATAGGATTCGCCGTCAGGAAATTTGCGCAATTTGCACTCCCCGATTTCGGCGTTCATCTTTTTAGCTAGTTGTGCCGTAAGTTCCTGGTTGCCCGGAAGGCTGAACAGTATCGTTTTCATAATCACTTGTATTTAAAATTTTAACATTATGTTTTTCCAGATAGCCCTTCAATTCATCAAAATCACAAACTTCCTCAATGTGTTTCAATCCCTTTTGGGTTTTATTCAAGTACATCAGTTCTGCGGCGTATGAAGTAACCGTTGCCGTAGCAATAGCTTCGTTTTCGCCGGTTGCCAAATATTTCATACTGGATTGAATACCTAAGCTGTCTCTTCCATTAATCTCTATTTGTAGCCCAAACCGTTTCGAACCCATCCGGATGAAATCCAGAACTTTTTTAAATCTTTTTGGACCTAGATTTTTAGACCATTTCAAAAAACCGATTTTCTGAAGTAGATAAAACAAATATGTAATCGTTCTGGAATCGAAACCGATGCGGGTATCTATGGCCTTGGTGTCGACAAGAAGTGGAATGGTGTGATGGTCCGAGAAATCGAACAAATAGAAAGTCCGTTCCCTTTGTTCGTTCAATAACCGGGTCGATTTTGGATGGGTATAACCCTTCACGGAAACACTGCCATCTTTTGTCTTTATTTTGAATGAACTATTTGCCTTTTCCAGCATCCACCTAACGGAATCAATACCATGGGATTCTCCAAGGCCAAGCATCACATAGGTATGTATTTCATCTATTTCGGCAAATCGTTTAGCACCGTTTAATGCAAAAATGTTGGAAAGACCTGGCACCAAACCAACACTGGGAATTACTAAACAATCGGCATTGTCGATGTAATCCGATAGTTCAAAAAATCGTTTGTGTGCCTTGAAAGAGGCACCAACCTCTGTATAATTAATATTGAACTGTAGACACTCAAGAATAAAGGAAATATTCATGGTTTCTCTACAACTTACAGCAGTATGTATTTCATTGAAATCTACTTCTTTAAACCTTTCTTTCTCAACATCTAAATATATGGCCTTGGCATTAAGTCCATT
>JBARCC010000022.1:0-2983 GCA_049793635.1 Maribacter sp.
CTAGCGGATATAATTTCAATTTCATCATTTTCAAATGTAGCAATTGTTCGATTGTAAAAATGAAGTCCTAGGGCCTTTTTAGGGTACCCCCATTTGCCCGTCAAACAATTTTCCCACCTCCAACTTCCCTCTTTTTTTAGATTCCCTATCGTAGAACGACAAAACCGTCTACTGCGCATGGTCGAGCGCAAGCCAGACAAAGCTAGGGTAAAGCCGTTGTTGACCACGTTCGAAAGTATGAAACTTCTAAACTGCGGTTATTTTAAAAAAATCAGGGACTTGACAATCCATTGCAAGGGTATGCAACCCCTTACGCTTAAAATGTTCAGTGCCTTTTTTCCAATGATTCCTGTTGACGTCACTTAGATCTTTTGTTCGGTACCGTCCCGATAGCGATCGGAACTGGCTTTTGTGCTCCCTTAAAGCCAATTTTTCAGTGGCATAGCCTTAGGCCAAGGAACTCAAAAATGGTGAAATTAGGGTGCAAGACCTACTCAGCCCGCAAGAAAGAAACGTGCAAATGAATTCATTAAGGCTAAAAATCGCCAATTACTTTCAATACCTTATTTTACAGTAATCCTTTTCTTCATCTCCTCTACGATATTGAACGCTGCGGGACAAATCGCTACATTTTTAAGGGTGAGATGGCTGATCTGCTGAAATTTTCGTCGATTGGTATGCGGAAACTCGCTACATGCCTTGGGCCTGACCTCATAAATGGAACAGTAATTGTCCGTGCCCAAAAACGTACAGGGCACTTGCTGCAACACCATATCGTTTTCCTCATCAACCTGCAAATACGTGTCCATGAACTTTTGCGGTTTCATTCTAAAATGCTTGGCAATGCGTTCCACATCGGCATTCGTAAATAGTGGTCCGGTGGTTTTACAGCAATTGGCGCAGGTAAGGCAATCCGTTTTTTTGAACTCCGCGTCGTGTAGTTCCTGCATCACATAGTCCAAATTCTTCGGTGGTCTCCTCTTCAGTTTGGCAAAAAACTTGCTGTTCTCGGTGTTTTTTTCTTTGGCCTTTTTCGGCAACTGTCGTAAAACCTCCTCCATATTCAAAATTTAATAGCCCCAAAACTAGGAAAGTAACGCCAATTTAAAGGACTTTTGTAAAGAGAAAACTCGACCTATTGGAACAGGATGTATTTGGAACCGCATTATTGGACTATCACGAGGGTCGTTACACCCAAGATATTGTCACCTATTCTTCTTTGAGGGATGAAGATGTACTACCGCTTCCCCACCTATTTCGAATGTTCGCAGAAATGCCGAGCATTGAGCAACATGCGTTACAATTATGCCGTGGGAAAATTTTGGATGTAGGATGCGGGGCAGGAAGCCATGCGTTGCACCTTCAAAACAAGGGATTGGACGTGACCGGTCTCGATATTTCCCTTGGTGCATTGCAAGTCTCTGCTGCACGAGGTCTGAAGCAGACCGTTCACACAAGTATTCTGGATTACCGTGGAGAACATTATGATACCCTTCTCCTGCTGATGAACGGGGTCGGACTTGCAGGAACCTTAGATCATTTAGGGGTTTTTTTGGGGAAGTTAAAATCGCTACTGCATCCCCAAGGGCAGGTTTTAATGGATTCAACCGACATCATCTACATGTTCGAAACGGATAACGATGGCAGCTATTGGATTCCTACCGATACGCCCTATTATGGCGAAATTCGTTTTGAAATGGAATATAAGGCTCACAAAACCGAACCATTTCCTTGGTTATACGTAGATTATAATACCTTACAAAGGGCTGCCCATGTGCAAGGTTTACACTGTGAACTACTGTATGAGGGGGAACATTTTGATTTTTTGGCAAAGTTGAGCCTTGCAACGTACTAGTAGGCCTTATTTTTGCGTTACCCATATATACGATACGCTATGAAACGATTTCACTTCTTCCTTTTTATCGCTGTAATGTGCCTTGCGCTATCCTGCTCGAAAAACTCGGATTCTAACGATGACGATCGCGTAGTGACCGTAGATAAGAGGGAAAACCTTTTGGCCAGTGGCGACTCTGGGGCAGATATTTTATCCAACACCAACTACGATAGGTTACTGATCGAAATTGGATTTGTCACCGGATTTAGACCGACTACAGCTGCAATGACCGAATTTATTGATTTCCTCAGGGCTAGAACCTTTAAGGAAGATATTGAGATCCTGTACACGGAACTCGATAGTCCTGCGGAAGATGACCTTACTCTGGAGGAAATTGCCCGTTTAGAATCCGAAAACCGCACGGCGTATACTAGCGATGGCACTCTGGCCATATATATCTATTTTGCGGATGCCCCGGCCGAAGGGGACGATTTGGAGGAAGGCCTTGTTACCTTGGGTGCCGTATATCGGAATACCTCAATGATCATACACGAGGCGACCATCAGAGAATTGGCGTCCAGAAGCTTTAGGATCAGTGATGCGGACGTTGAATCTGCGACCCTGAACCATGAATTCGGACACCTGTTCGGCCTAGTGAATTTAGGCACCGACATGGTAAATGACCACGAATCCCAATCTGAAAATGAGGACGGTGAACTAGAAGGCGACAAGCATTGCAATGTTGCTGGATGCCTAATGCGGGCAGAACTGCAGTTCGGCGGGCCAACCGGTAAATCTTCGAAGGCAGATGTGAAGTCGGTATACGCAAATGGGATGGATGCAGGTTGTATAGTTTCTGGAAATAGCATATTGAGCTTGCTGAACAGCACTACTGCAAGAGGCTCAGCTGCCGTTGACCTGGATACCCAATGTATCTTAGATTTAAGGGCGAACGGGGGGAGGTAGTTTTGGTTGTTCACTTCGGCTACGCTCAGTACGAGGGGTTGTTCACTTCGGCTACGCTCAGTACGGGGGTTGTTGGTTGTTTAAGAAACATTTTTTTTGAAATAAATGTTCAAAAATGAATACCGCAAACCAGTGTGGTTTTCAAAACACGGATTATTCAAAACGTTCAATGAACCTCACTTT
>JBARCC010000023.1:0-2635 GCA_049793635.1 Maribacter sp.
TATTTACCCATGTGAGCGATAACCTTTCCGTATCCTACGGTCCTACGAGGGGTACTGGCCTTATTTCAGTAGAATATGCCTTCGATGGGGAGGCGGCCCACTCGGCGGGCTCACCTTGGCGAGGTAAAAGTGCTTTGGATGCAGCGGAATTGATGAACATCGCCTGGAATTATAAAAGGGAGCACCTACATCCGTTGAAACGATCACATTCCATTTTTACCGACGCGGGGGACCAACCTAATGTCGTACCCTCCAAAGCTGCCATTTGGTTTTATTTTAGGGACATTAAATATGAGGGTATCATGGAAATGTATGCCTTGGCCAACGATATGGCAAAAGGCGCTGCTTTGATGACGGGTACCACGATGACTTCAAAGGTTTTGGGAACGGCGTGGCCCAGACATTATAATAAGGTCATTGCTGAAACCATGTATTCGAATATTAAGGAAATCGGTTTGCCGACATGGTCGGGTGACGACCAGAGCCTCGCGAAGGCAGTACAGACCGAAGTGAATTCTGAAAAAATTGAAGGTCTCGCCACGAAATTGGATACTATTGGTTTACCCGTTATAGAGCCTATTAGCGGTGGTTCGGACGATATCGGGGATGTTTCTTGGAAAGTGCCAACGGTCACCCTACGATACCCCTCCAACATCCCCGGTCTGCAAGGGCACCATTGGAGCAATGCCATTGCAATGGCAACCCCAATTGCTCATAAAGGAGTAGTTGCCGGTGCCAAAGTAGAGGCAATGACCATATTGGACTTTTTATTGAAACCTGATTTACTGAAAGGGGCTTGGGATTATTTCAATAACGAGCAACAAAAGGATACCAAGTATCAGCCCATGATTTCCGAAAGTGATTTACCGCCCATTTATTTGAATAAAGATAAACAAGATCAATTTAGACCCGCTTTGGAAAAGTTCTATTACGATGACACCAAATACGATACCTATTTGGAGCAATTAGGGGTGGAATATCCGACATTAAAATCGGAGTAACGTAGTTTGGGAATAGGTTCAAAGAGTCGGAGTGGGAAACCTAATGTGGTACCTCACTCCGATTTTTTGTTTAAGATAAATAAGGTTTATTTATTCTGAGGATTTCTTGTCAAACAACGCCATATAAAAGCCGTCGAAACCACTTTTGGAAGCATAAATCTTTTTCTCTTTCGCCAAGCTGAAATCCTTTCCTTCCTCCGAGCTTAAAAACGATTTTACTTGGTCGTTGTTTTCTTGCGGAAGTATGGAACAGGTAGCATACACCATCTTTCCACCCGGTTTAACGATTTTGCTGTAGTTTCTCAAAATTTCCTGTTGTGTTTTCGTAATTTTCTCCAGAAACTCGGGTTGCATTTTCCACTTCGAATCCGGATTCCTTCTTAAAACACCTAGACCGGTGCACGGTGCGTCTATAAGCACGCGATCTGCAGTACCGTATAATTTCTTGTACACTTTTGATGAACTGATGTCGCGGGTTTCAATATTATGGGCCCCGTTTCTTCGCGCTCTTCGTTTAAGTTCTTTCAATTTACTTTCGTAAATATCCATGGAAATCAGTTGTCCTTTATTTTCCATCAATGCGGCCAAATGCAGCGATTTTCCGCCCGCACCTGCACACGTATCTACGACACGTTGGCCTGGCTGCACGTCCAATAGTTCCGCGACCAATTGGGAGGAAGCATCCTGTACTTCAAACATACCCTCTTTGAACGCTTGTGTAACGAAAACGTTCGCTCTTTCTACTAATTTAAGGGCCAAGGGATAACCATTGATCGGTTCGGCCACGATACCTTCATCCAATAAAGCCTTTCGTAAGGTTTCTTTTTTCGTTTTCAAGGTGTTGGTTCGTAAAATGACCTCCGCAGGCTCGTTCAACTTTGCCATTTCTGCGGCCCACAATTTTTCTCCCAAAGCTTTTACACACAATTCATCGATCCAGTCAGGAATAGCTTCCCTATATTTTCTAATGTTCGAAAGCTCGTCGAACCTTCCCTTGATTCGGCGTTCGGGGGTGGGTTCTATCTGTTTCCAGTCGGGCAGTTTTATCCCTTTGAGAACGGCCCAAACGGCCCACATCCGAAAAAGGTCGGGTCTCGAAAAAGGGGCTTTTACTTCGGCAATTTCTGCATATAAACGCTTGTAACGTACCATTTCATAGGTAGTTTCAGCAATAAAACCACGGTCGCGTGCACCCCAACGTTTATCGAATTTTAATACTTTTTGTACCACCTTATCCGCATATTCCCCTTCATTGAAAACCAAGTTCAATGCATCGATTACGGCAAATACTAAATTCCTGTGCAATTTCATCCCAAAAAAAATTTGAAAGCAAAGGTATTGTTTCTTTTCACAAAAGGGGATTAAACCTATTGGGTATTTAGGCTTATACTCCCCAACGACTACTCCATAGGCGCGTTCTACAGATTGGTTTTCGAAGGTGTTGCTCATCTTGTACCTGACGAACGTAGCGAGTAGAATGTCTTAACCGTATTATTTATAGGGTCTGGGAATTTGGAGTACAGTAGTTTGGTTTTTGTTCCCTTCTTTCAATATGGGACAGGAAAAACTATCTACCAGCAGATAGGTGAGCCGTCGTTTACCTTGGGAATAATCAGTATCAAGAACATATATGC
>JBARCC010000024.1:0-5066 GCA_049793635.1 Maribacter sp.
CCACTACCCTACTGGCCGTTTCCCGGGCAGAGCTTCTACCCCCACCACGGTAATCCCGAAAACCATACTTCTGATCATAGACATAATCTGCATGGGAAGGTCGGTAAGAATCCTTTATATGGCCGTAATCTTTCGATTTTTGATTGGTATTATGGATTGCGAACCCGATAGGCGTTCCTGTGGTTTTCCCTTCAAAAATACCCGAAAAGAATTCCACCTCGTCGGGTTCATTCCTTTGGGTAACAATCGCAGACTGGCCAGGTTTTCTGCGGTCCAAGTCCCTTTGAATCGCCACAAGGTCTAAAGATATGCCCGATGGGCATCCGTCGATAACTCCTCCAATCGCCTTACCGTGCGATTCTCCAAAAGTGCTTACTCTAAATAGGTTCCCAAAGGTATTACCGGCCATATGCTTATTTCTAAATTAAGGGATTTCGGGGTTATTTGTTCATAACTGTCCTACCCAAAGGTAAATGTTAAATATAGTATAGAAAAATATAAAAACGGCTTAATGTTAGGTTAACCTCTGCCATTTGAGGATAATGATAAATTAACCTAATGTTTATATAATGTTGACCTTTTTTTGTGAAATGAACATACCATTAGGTTTAATTTTGCCACCAAATAGCTTTCATTGAAAAAACGCCGGCTTGAACTCGCAGTCATTTCCAATATTCACTTAGGCACTAGCGCATGCCGTGCCGAAGAATTACTTACCTATCTTTCTAGCGTTGATCCAAAAAGATTGATTCTAAATGGTGCGTTTATAACGTGTGGACATCCCAATATCCTTGCGCAGTATCCTACCCACCTAAAAGTGATCAAGAAGATTTCTGGGATGGCCCACGATGGAACCGAGATTTTTCATGTACGAGGTAATCACGGGGCAGATTTGATAACTTTAGATACACTTTTGACCAATTCCATACCCTCATACGATACGCTCATCCTGAAAATCAACAGTAAGCGCATGTTCTTTTTTCATGGTGATCTCTTTGATGCTTCTTTGAGCTATGCCCATTGGTTACTGCGTTTTGGTAACCTTGGTTTAACCCTGTTGGTCAAATTATCAAAGTTGAGGTCGAAGGGCCCGCAAGATGATGCTATACATCATTACCCCAAAACTACGTTACCCCATCAGCATAGCAACCTTGTACCTGTACTGCACTGTGAGTTCAAGAATAATCTCATGAAAATGGCCACCAGCCATCACATTGACCATATCGTCGGGGGTAACGGTGATTGGGTCCGGAAAGAGCTCTTAGAGACCAAAGATGGTGAATACCAATACCTAAACCCCGGTAACTGGACCACACAAATGACGGCCCTTGAATATTCGTTCAAGCGCTGGAAAATTTACAGGTATGCGCACGATAAACTGGCCACTTTTTATATGGATGAAGAATTAAAAGCGATGGATATCAATGAACTCATAGCATCGCTCACCCACAAGACCTCTTCTGGCAATACACAGGAAATGAAAACCGGTTAGTATTTGGCGGCCAAAGCCTCCCTCAATATACTTACAGGATGCTTGGCGATACGTTGGGTACCATCGAAAATTTGATGCCTACAGCTAGTTCCATTAGCGGCGATAATGGTCTCGGGACTTGATTTTGAAACGGCAGGAAACAATTTCAGTCCGCCAATGTTCATACTAAGGTCGTAATGTTCTTTCTCATACCCGAAAGAACCGGCCATCCCACAACATCCGGAAGCAATAATCGTCACTTTATAATTAACGGGCAGGTTCAGGACATCAAAGGTTACTTTTTGGTTGCTCAAGGCTTTTTGATGACAATGGTTATGGATCTTAACATCCTTCGCCTCGGTGGTAAACTGTCCGGGAGTCAATTGCCCCTCTTTAATTTCGTTTGCTAGAAATTCTTCGATGAGAAAACAATGGTCCGCAATATTTTTCGAAATTTCAACAGTAGGTGTCATTCTTAAATATTCATCCCTAAAGGATAAAATGGCCGAAGGTTCCAATCCTAAAATGGGCACCCCTTTTTCCGCAAAACGGGCAAGCGCGACGGTGTTTTTTTCAACGAGCTGTTTGGCTTGTTTTAAAAATCCTTTCGACAAGAAGGTACGCCCGCTTTCAGCATAAAATAATTCTACGTCGTACCCGAGTCGCAACAGCAGTTCAATGGCATCTTTTCCTACTTGAATATCAAGGTACCTGGTGAATTCGTCGATATATAGGATTACCTTTTTTATTTTTACAATTTCTTGTTTTTCAATAGATTGAAGGTGTTTATCGAAATTGAAACTGTACACTTTGGGTAGACTCCTTTCTTTGGCTACACCGCTCGCACTTTTTAGAATTCCGCTAAGGGAACTTGATCCGTACACTGCATTGGTTAGTGCTGAAACCGCACTGCCCAATCTGTTCAAACGGGTGTTGTATGCAAACAATTTGCTCCGCAATGGATACCCGTTCGCTTCCTGATATTGGTACAAAAATTCTGCTTTTAGGGTAGAAACATCCACATTGCTTGGACACTCACTCGCGCAGGCTTTGCAACTTAGGCATAGATCGAATACCTCTTTAAGTTCTTTTCTGTCAAAAGCGTTTTTTGAGGTACTTTCTGGATGGGTCAAGAATTCGCGCAACGCGTTTGCTCTTCCCCTTGTAGTATCCTTCTCATTTTTTGTGGCGTGATAGCTTGGACACATCCCGCCAGACATGTGATGGGTTTTTCGGCAATCTCCACTCCCGTTACATTTTTCAGCCGCTTTTAAGATGCCTTCATTGTCCGAGAAGTCCATAAAAGTCTTTACTTCTGGCTCCTCTCGGTCCACCTCATACCTAAAAGAGGTATCCATAGGGTATGCATCGACTATTTTTCCGGGATTAAAAATACCCTTTGGATCAAAATATGATTTTATGCGTCGCAGCAGTTCATAGTTCTTATCCCCGATCATTATGGGGATGAACTCGGCCCTTACAATGCCATCACCATGTTCACCGCTAAAGGAACCTTTATATTTTTTGGTGAGGCGTGCCACGTCGGTGGTGATATTCCTGAAAAGGGCGACATCGTTCGACTTCTTCAAATTCAGGATAGGCCGTAAATGTAACTCGCCCGCGCCCGCATGCGCATAGTACACCGCCTTTTGGTCGTAGCCTTTCATGATTTGGGTGAATTCCCCGATAAAATCCTTTAAATCGGATAGGGCCACCGCAGTATCCTCAATGCAGGCGACCGCCTTATTGTCTCCTACGATATTCCCCAAAAGGCCCAAACCCGCTTTTCGAAGCTCAATGGCCTTTGCAATATTATCCCCATACAAAATTGGATTCGCATAGCTCAAACCTGACGTTTGAATGGTGGCTTGAAGTTTGGCAAGCAGTGTCTTTAGCCCTTCTTCCGTATGGGCGGATACCTGCAGCATTAATAACGCTTCGGGATCACCTTCCACGAAAAACCGATTGGCCATCTGTGAACGGTTGTTTTTGGTACAGTCAAGGATCACCTTATCCATCATCTCACAGAGCTGCAGGGGATGCTCCATAACAGGAACCACATCCATGAGGCAATCTTCAAGACTTCTATAATGGGTAACGACCATCGCGGAAAGCGCAGGAGGTAAATCGTCGAGTTGTATCGTAATTTCTGTAGTAAACGCCAAAGTTCCCTCACTGCCGCAAAGCAACTCCGCCATATTGAAATACGCTTTATCTCCCCCGAAAACCGTGGAATGCAAGAGCTCATCGACCGCATACCCCGTGTTTCTCCTATGAATTTCAGGCTTAGGAAAGTGCTCCTTTATCTCAGAGACTATCGTACTATCCGACAGTTCTTTATAAACTTTTTTATAAAGTGAAGATTCAAACGAATTCGCGGTCATTCTATCTTCAAAATCGGCTTTCCCGATCCTTCCAAATTCCGCTTCGGACCCGTCTGATAAAATGGTTTTCAGGGAAATTACCTTATCACGGGTTACCCCGTATTGTATAGAGGTAGTCCCCGACGAATTATTGCCTACCATACCCCCTATCATGCATCTGTTCGAGGTAGAGGTGTTCGGCCCAAAAAATAGTCCGAACGGTTTTAAATATTGATTCAGTTCATCCCTAATGACCCCTGGCTGCACCGTTACCTGTTTCTTTTCGGTTTCTATGCTAATGATTTCGGTAAAATATCTAGAAACGTCCACAACAAGACCATCGCCAACACATTGGCCGGCCAAAGAGGTCCCAGCGGTTCGGGGGATCAAACCGATATTATGACCATTTGCAAAATGAATGATTTTTTTTACGTCGGATTCGTTCTTGGGAAACGCCGCGCCTAAAGGTATTTTTCGGTATACAGACGCGTCTGTGGCATACAGACTTTTTGTTAATGCATCTAACTGTAAATCCCCCTCTAAATCCTGTTGCAACGCTAACAATACATTTTCCTTCAAACTAGCACAATTTTGACCGCTAAATTAAGTTTTATTGTTTGAGCTACATGACAAACACGCTCTAATTCAACGTAAAAAACAGAAAATTATGAAAATTTTAAAATGCTTTACAGTTATTATGTTCCTGGCGACTTGCTCTTTATCAGCGCAAGAAATTGCCGACCATGCCCTTGGTTTGCGTTTAGGTGACAGCGATGGTTTCGGGGCCGAAATCAGTTACCAAAAAGCCCTGGGCCGCTCCAATAGACTTGAATTGGATTTGGGTTGGAGGGATAGTAGAAATTTTGATGCCTTTAAGTTGGCGGGGCTTTACCAATGGGTACGGACCATAGAGGGCGATTTTAATTGGTATTATGGCGTCGGTGGCGGACTGGGAAGTGTTGATTTCCCTAGAAGGGATAATGATGACGATGATGGAGGCCTCTTTGTTTTTGCGGCCGGCGATATCGGTATCGAATATAATTTTAATATTCCCTTGATTCTTTCATTGGATTTTAGGCCAGAATTGGGCGTGGCAGGATATAACGGATTCTCCAACAATTTTGATTTTGATATAGGGCTTGGCATTAGGTACCAGTTTTAATGTTATCCTTTAAATGAGTAAGGTCCCTAACCAAAAAGTTAGGGACTTTTTTTATTGAAAACATTTGAAC
>JBARCC010000025.1:0-4426 GCA_049793635.1 Maribacter sp.
ATCAAGGCAGGCGACCAGATCGCTCTTGAAAAACTAACAAAGGCCAACCTCAGATTCGTGGTATCCGTTGCTAAGCAGTACCAAAACCAAGGACTTACATTACCCGATTTGATCAACGAGGGCAACCTTGGTCTGATCAAAGCAGCACAGCGTTTTGACGAAACGCGGGGATTCAAATTTATCTCCTACGCCGTATGGTGGATCCGTCAATCTATATTACAGGCTTTGGCAGAACAATCACGTATCGTTCGTTTGCCATTGAACAAAATTGGTTCGATCAATAAGATCAACAAAACGTTCGCCTTCCTTGAGCAAGCGCACGAACGAATGCCTTCTCCTGAAGAAATCGCAAAGGAATTGGACATGACCGTTGAAGACGTAAAACAGTCCCTTAAAAACTCGGGGCGGCACGTATCTATGGATGCCCCATTGATCGATGGCGAAGATTCCAACCTATACGATGTACTTCGTAGCGGGGAATCCCCAAACCCAGATCGGGAATTATTGCACGAATCCCTTCGTACCGAAATCGAAAGAGCCTTGGAAACGTTGACTCCAAGAGAGGCAGACGTTATTCGTTTATATTTTGGTCTTGCAGGGCAACATTCAATGACTCTGGAAGAGATCGGGGAGACCTTTGACCTTACTAGGGAGCGGGTTCGACAAATAAAGGAAAAAGCGATACGCAGGTTAAAACATACTTCTAGGAGTAAGATTTTAAAAACATATTTAGGGTAATCCTAAAAATTACAGCTAAAACATGGCCTAAATAGGAATTTTGGCGCATAAGTTGTAATTTTATAATAACAGCAGTTATCATGACTGTTCGTTTTTTGATTGATGAATAGACTCCGGCTGATTACCGGAGTTTTTCAATTTTATACCCTCATTGAATTCCATCCAAAATCAATGGATTGAAAGTGAAAAGTCGCACGAACTCGATATCTTTGGTTTTTAAATTGGCGTCGATGAAATTTTGTATATCCCTACTCATGTCCGTAATCCTTTTTAGTTCTTGCAATACCAAACAACTTGACTTGAATTTCGACGCCTATCCTACCCCTACCGGGTCGAACCTTTGGCCTCTGTATACCAAAGAACATTCAACCTTTGTTTTATGGTCCCCGACCGCCGAAGAAGTGAGGCTTCACCTTTTCAAAGCAGGAAACGACACGTCCCCGTTCGCCACCCATCCTCTGAAAAAAGAATCCGATGGTATATGGAAACGTACCCTTAACGGCGATTTACAAGGCACCTATTATACCTATCAGGTGAACATCGATGGGGTATGGGGCATGGAAACACCTGGGATCTATGCAAAAGCGGTGGGTGTTAATGGAGATAAAGCGATGGTTTTGGACATGGCAAGCACCCATCCAAACCATTGGGATAGGGATAAAGGTCCATCCTTAAAATTCAACAACGAGGCCATCATTTATGAACTGCATATCCGCGATATGACCATTCATCCCCAAGCAGGCTCATCAATGCCGGGAACGTATTTGGGTTTGGCCGAGAAAGGCACGCGTGGCCCCAATGGCATGACCACCGGAATTGACCATTTGAAGGAATTAGGCATTACCCATGTCCACATATTGCCCACTTTCGACCACTATGCGATCGACGAAACAAAATTGGACATTCCCCAATTTAACTGGGGCTATGATCCAAAAAATTACAACGTACCTGAAGGTTCTTTTTCATCGGATCCGTACGCTGCGGAAGTGAGGATCAAGGAGTTTAAACAGCTGGTAAAAACACTTCATGACCATAATATCGGGGTGATTTTAGATGTAGTATACAACCACACGGGTAAAACAGCCGAATCCAATTTCAACCAAGAAGTACCGGGTTACTATTACCGTCATTTAGAGGACGGTTCTTATTCAGACGCGGCCGCCTGTGGTAACGAAACCGCTTCGGAACGCGCCATGATGCAAAAATTCATGCTCGAATCTGTACGCTATTGGATGGAGGAATACCATATAGACGGATTTAGATTCGATTTGATGGCCATCCACGACATCGCTACCATGAACCTATTATCCGATGAAATCAAAAACATAAATCCCAATGCCCTTGTTTACGGTGAAGGATGGACCGCAAAAGACTCTCCATTACCCGAGGAGAAACGAGCGTTGAAGAAACACATGCAGCAACTTCCCACAATAAGCGCATTCAGTGATGATCTACGAGACGGTCTCAAGGGATCCGTTTTTGAGGATACGGACACAGGTTTTGTAAGTGGTGCATCGGGTATGGAAGCCTCCGTGAAATTTGGTGTGGTGGGCTCCATCGAGCACCCCGATATCGACTACAACAACGTCAACTATTCAAAGGCCCCGTGGACCAATGAACCTTGGCAGGCCATATCGTATGTTTCGTGCCATGACAACCACACCCTGTTCGACAAGTTAACTATTTCTTGCCCAAAGGCTTCTGAAAAAGAGTTGATCGCTATGGATAAACTGGCCAATGCCATTGTCTTGACCTCACAAGGAACGCCTTTTTTACATGCGGGCGCAGAAATGCTTCGTACCAAGGACGGAGCACATAATTCGTACAATCTGCCCGACAGCATCAATCAAATCGACTGGAACCGAAAAGAGGAACACAAAGAGGTCTTTGCGTATTACAAGAATTTGATAAACTTAAGAAAGAAACATCCTGCATTTCGGATGCCTTCTGCAAAAGAAGTCGTACAAAACCTTCGCTTTACCCTAAATGAGGATAAAATTATTGCCTACACCATCGAAAATAATGCCAACGGAGATGCTTGGAAAAAGATTCTTGTCATCTATAACGCATCCGCAAAACCGTTGGAATTTACACTAACGGAAAGTTGGCAGCAGGCCGTCAAGGGAGATGCATTTGATCTTGAAGGAAGTTTAACCGTACATCATAAAGCAATTGTGCCGGAAATATCCATGTACATTGCTTTTCAAAACTAACATTCAATGCTCGAAAGCCAACCCAATAACCCCTTACACGGCGTTAAACTCGTAGAGATTTTAGAACACCTCACTGAAAAATATTCATGGGAAGACCTTGCAGGTCAAGTCAATATCAATTGTTTCAAAAGCAACCCAAGCATAAAATCTAGTTTGAGATTTCTTCGGAAAACACCTTGGGCCCGGGAAAAAGTAGAATACCTCTATGTACAATCCATCAAAAAAAACTAATGGGGCTACACATCGTACTTATAGAGCCAGAAATCCCCAACAACACCGGTAATATTGGTAGGTTGGCCCTTGCCACCGGGTCAACCCTGCACTTGGTAAAACCATTTGGCTTCGAACTTACAGATAAGCGACTAAAACGCGCAGGATTGGATTATTGGCAACACCTCAACGTGGTCACATATGAAAACCAAGATGCATTCTTCGAGGAACATGTAGATGAAGAAATGATTTTCTTTAGTGCAAATGCAGAAAGAACGGTCTGGGATGTGCACTTCAAGGAGGAGCTATTTTTGGTGTTTGGCCAAGAATCGGTCGGACTACCAAAATCCCTCTTGACCAAAAATGAGCTGCATACCGTTAAAATTCCCTTGTATAGTGATAAAATCCGCAGTTTGAACCTCTCCAATGCAGTGGCCATTAGCATCTACGAAGCACTTCGACAAATACAATGATGCATTTGTAATGCTTTCCTGATTAAAATTGGATTTATCCCTATTTTTATACCTCATCGCTTAGCATAAAACTATGGAGTACCAACTTCCGGAAAAAACAAGGATAGGGCATGTTCATCTCAAGGTAGCCGATGTAGAACGAGCCCTTACATTCTACTGTGAACTTTTAGGATTTAACATTATGGCCAGATACGGGGAAGATGCCGTCTTTATCTCCGCCGGGGGATACCACCACCACATTGGCCTGAATACCTGGCAAAGCAAAAATGCACCTCCTGCCAGTAAAAACGGCGTTGGACTGTTCCATACGGCAATCGTTTATCCGACCAAAAAAGACCTTGCCTTCATCTTGAAAAGACTACAAAAATTCGAGTACCCACTTACAGGTGCCGCCGATCATGGGGTCTCTGAAGCCCTCTACCTCGATGACCCAGACGGGAACGGGGTGGAACTATACTGGGACAGACCCAGGGAAGCTTGGCCCCTGAAAGATGATGGCAGCTTGGACATGTATACGAAACCATTAAATTTGGAAAATCTTTTAGCTTTAGCAGAATAATTGATTATTTTCAAGTACCCATTGTACAAACCTTGAATTTTCTCGGGGTCAAGCCCGCTAGGAATTCAAAAAAAATTAATGTTACATCTCGATTATCAAGTAAACCATAAATGAATACCACCATGACCTTTAGACCGCTCTACCTTTTTTTAGGTTATTTTTTATGTATGTACGGAACCTGCCTTGCTCAGAAAAAACAAGCTAAAACGACCAATCAATCACCGACTATCGCC
>JBARCC010000026.1:0-4832 GCA_049793635.1 Maribacter sp.
ATGATAATAAGCGGGCTACGAATCTATAATATCTTTATAGGTCGTAAAAAATGCTTCAAATTGGATCATCTTGGTAGAGAAGAACTCCATAGTTTCTCTCCAGCTATTTTTATTATGTATGGATACCTCTTTGAGTCTCACATAAATTCTCGAGACTTCTTTCCCATGTTCCATAGGATAGAAATCCTCAAATATGGCCTCGGGCAAGTATTCCTCCTTAAGAATGGACTTCAGACCCGTTAATTTTTCCCAAAGTTGAACACGTTGCTCCAAATCACTATCTATATCCATAGAAACCATCGCTGATTTTAAATCAAAATGAAACTTTAAGGATAATCCTTTTATGTTGGTTTTATACAATATCCACTTTTTTGGAAATGACTTTCCGAAGGCTGTCCAAAATGTTTCCCTTAGTTTTCTCGACTCTTCTTTACTATACATCTATACGAAATATGCGATGCTTATCCCAAATATGATCACCAGTAGTTTTCTCAGATTAAACTTGTGACCCTCTGAACTTTCAAATAGGATGACCGTTGAAATATGCAAAAATATACCGATGACCACAGCGTTCAGGTACGAGGCATAAGTGGTCAAAACTTCCACGGTATTGGCTAAAAATGTTCCTAGTGGGGTCATCAACGAAAAGAAGAACATGAACGTCGCTGCATGTATTATTTTTATATTAGACCCGAGCAAAAATATACTTAATATGATGGCAATGGGGATTTTATGGATGAGAATCCCATAAATAATCGTTTCGTTCGTATGTATCGGCAAGCCTTCCAATAACGAATGGATACAAAGACTTATGAATAACAACCAAGGAAACGTTCGGCTATCCTGCGAAATATGTACATGACCGTGTTCGGCACCTTTTGAGAAAAACTCGAGAAATATTTGAAATAAAATACCCAGCATGATGAAGACGCCGATGGTCTTCACATTTGCGCTGTTATACACTTCTGGTAGCATCTCAAAAATTGTAAGAGCCAATAGAAAGGCACCACTGAAGGCTAATAGTAGTTTGAAATACTCGTTTTTTTCTGGTTTAACGAGGTATACGAAAGCAAAACTTGCCAATACTGCTAGAACAGGTAAAATATAGATCATGTACTTGCTGGTTAAGCGAATGTATAAAGGAAACAGGCCGTTGATTAATCTAGCGTCAAAATTAGCGTATTTTTGCGGTACGTGAATAACAGGATATGAATACTAATTTTAAAATGGTCGCCAAAACCCTTTTTGGGTTTGAAGAACTTCTCTCCAAAGAGCTGCGCAACCTTGGTGCGAGCAATGTAACGGAGGGAGTCCGGAATGTGTCTTTTGAAGGTGATACGGGTTTCATGTACAAGGCGAATCTTTGTTTAAGAACCGCAATTAAAATCATGAAGCCAATCCATTCCTTTTCAGTTCGGGATGAAAATGACTTGTATAAAAAGATTTATGCGATGGATTGGACCGAATATTTATCCGTCAGTGAAACCTTTGCCATCGATACCACGGTCAACTCCGAAAATTTTACACATTCGTTGTACCTCTCTCAAAAAACAAAGGACGCGATTGTGGATAAATTTAGGGATACCGAGGGTACTAGGCCAGATGTGGATATTAAAGATCCAGATCTACGCATCAATATCCACATCCACAATACCGATTGTAACGTTTCTTTAGATAGCTCTGGGAACTCTTTGCACCATAGGGGCTATAGAACCGCAACGAACATTGCACCGATCAACGAAGTATTGGCTTCCGGCTTATTATTATTGAGCGGCTGGGACGGTCAATGCGATTTTTTGGACCCTATGTGTGGTAGCGGTACCATGTTGACCGAAGCGGCGATGATCGCTTGCAACATCCCTGCGAACATAAACAGAAAGGGATTCGCTTTTGAAAAATGGACAGATTTTGATGCTGCGCTATATGAAAAGATAGTGGATTCTTGCCTAAGGAGAACTAGAGAGTTCAACCATAAAATCGTTGGGTTCGATAAAGCCCCATCTGCTGTTCGAAAAGCGTTGGATAATATTGAAAATGCAAACCTGACCGATTACATCGTTGTTGAGCAAAAAGATTTTTTCAAAACTGAAAAAGAATCCGAGGGTAAGTTGCACATGTGTTTTAATCCACCCTATGGCGAGCGTTTGGATATAGAAATGGAAAATTTCTATGCGAGCATCGGCGATACTTTGAAGCAAGGCTATCCTGGCACTAACGCTTGGTTCATTACCAGTAATCTTCCCGCCTTAAAATATGTAGGGCTTCGACCTTCGCGTAAAATAAAGGTATTCAATAGCCATTTGGAATCCCGTTTGGTAAAGTATGAAATGTATGAAGGCAGTAAAAAAGCCAAATACCAAAAACACAATGAGGAATGAAACCCAAATACAAAGTGTTCTTTCTTAATTTTTTAGGATTTGCACTGCTTTTTATGCTATTTCGATTCGGGTTGGCGTTATTCGTTCAAATCGATTCGTTATATCTGGCCGTAATCTCTGCAATTTCGGCTTCTATTTTGGCCCCTAAATTTGCAGTTGTAAATACGAAAGGCATCGAGAAGGTAATGATGAAATGGATTTTTTTGAAGGGGTTTAAAGAAATATAATTATTCCTCTTTGGTTTCGACGTTTTCCAATTCCTTGTTTTTCTTTTTGTAGAGCGGAATAAAATAGGAAATGGTATAGTTGTATCCCACTCCAAAACCACTATCGTTATTGACTTTGTTGAACCCTGGAATCCAGAGGTTAGGAAATCGATCATCTTCTTTTCGGGTCACCAATAGCCCCAATCGAATGCTGGCACCCATATAGATATTCGGAAATAACTCAACCTTTGTGCCAAATACCGCCTCTAGCCAAGCCGCTGAGCGTCCTGAAAATACTTCAGGATCGGTAGAGCCTGTCGCAAAGCCGTCTGGATTCCAATATCGGTTCGTATCGAAATATTGGTAGTTGTTCAAGGTGTTCTCAAACGTACTAAATGCCAATCGACCGCCTATGTAGATGAGATTTCGCTCCCCATACCAGTTCGCATAATTATTTTTATTCACCCCAACTTTGAGGTAACTGCCAGAGGTGGTGAAATTATAAAGATCCTCTTGCTTGGTTTTTTCCTCGGTTCCCAACTCGGCCGCGATATACAGGTTTTTTGTAAGTCGATAATCGGCAACGATTTCAAAGCCGGTATAGTCATCGTCTAAAAAACTGGTCAAGGGTCTGC
Organism: Maribacter sp.; assembly: GCA_049793635.1. GTDB lineage: Bacteria > Bacteroidota > Bacteroidia > Flavobacteriales > Flavobacteriaceae > Maribacter. The sequence goes on from JBARCC010000026.1 coordinate 3,220, forward strand.
CAAGGTCGATACCGATGCGTAGGCCGTACGTTTGTTTGTATATCGTAGAATCTTTAGGATTCAGGTCTATAGGCTTACTTTGGCAAAAGGCCAGCGCCATATAGAATAGAAAAAAAAGATTAATGAAAAATTTTGACATGTGTGGTATCTGAGGTGATGACTTTAGATTCTGCAATACGTATTTCCCGTATCCAATTAGCGGTGTCGGGGGTTAGGGTGGCGGTCAAGCTATCATAGGTAACCACAAAACCACAGCCCCGCGATAAGAAATCTTCGATCCTGGTATATGAAAAATTAAGCGTATCTACATTTCCTGTTTCCAGCCCATCCTCGGATGTTGCGGAGTTGGATATCATTACAAAGCCAGTAGTATTTACCTCCGTCCTTAAGGGTATGGATATGGTGTTCAGGGCAGTTCTATCCGTAAACGTATTTACGTTGACTGTTTGTCCCTCACCCAATACTCTCAACGTGGGTACTTCTTTTAGCAGTGTCGTGTCGGTGATATCGTAAAATTCGATGACCAACAGTGGAGTGTTTCCCTCCACGCAAATATCATCTTTTTCACAAGATGCAACGGCTAGAATACCGATGAAAAATAGTAGGCCTATTCGTAATCTCCTCATGCTAAACGTTCTTTTCTAAAAGTACGACATTTTCTACATGATGGGTCTGTGGGAACATATCTACAGGCTGCACCTTAGTGACTTTGTAAAGGTGTTTCATCATTTCAAGATCCCTCGCCTGGGTAGCACTGTTACAACTCACATATACTATTTTTTTCGGAGCAATATTCAATATTTGTTGTACCACGTCTTTATGCATGCCGTCTCGAGGTGGGTCGGTAACGATGACGTCGGGGATACCATGAGTTTCCACAAATTTTGCATTGAATACATTTTTCATATCTCCAACATAAAATTCCGTATTGGTAATTTTATTCCGCTCCGCATTCGCCTTCGCATCTAAAATAGCCTCTGGTACCGATTCGATACCGATTACTTTCTTTGCACTCTTGGCAATGAATTGGGCGATGGTTCCTGTACCTGTATACAGATCATATACCACCTCGTTTCCCGTAAGGCCAGCGAAATCACGGGTAACTTTATAAAGTTCGTATGCTTGCTCCGAATTGGTCTGGTAAAATGATTTTGCATTTATTTTAAACGTAAGTCCTTCCATTTCCTCAAAAATGTGGTCCCTACCTTTAAAACAGATAATGTCTTGATCGTATATAGTGTCGTTTTGTTTCGGATTGATGACGTAGAGGAGCGCGGTAATTTCTGGAAAGGTATCGGCGAGATGATTTAGCAAGAGTGTTCTTTTGACGGTATCGTTTTCAAAAAACTGTACCAGTACCATGAGCTCCCCGGTAGATGAAGTACGGATCATTAAGGTGCGCAACATACCATGTTGGTTTCTTGGATTAAAGAACGTCATCCCATTAGCTATGGCAAAATCTTTAGTTTCTAGCCGAATTGCATTTGAGGGGTCTTTTTGAAGATGGCACTTTTCAATGTCCAAAATCTTATCCCACATTCCAGGAATGTGAAAACCCAGCGCATTCTTATCCTCGATCTGAACGTTTGATTGTATTTCGTCTAGCGTTAACC
>JBARCC010000027.1:0-4042 GCA_049793635.1 Maribacter sp.
GCACTACCCATTGACGATTAAAAAGCACATAACGGTAAAAGAATTTGTTGCCGTATTCCTATTCTATTTCTTTTTTGCATGGCTCTACCGTATTGTTCTTTGGTACCAAGGTATGCGCTACATCGAAGAAGGTTTTTGGGGTTGGACCCATCTAAAGGGGTTCTGGGCGGCAGCTGGGCAGCAATATACTTTTCTCTTACTAGGCTCGATCCTTATATGGTTTTTCGGTTATTTTCTATTGAGGCACAAATCGCGAAGATGGCAAATCGGAGTTGTTTTGGTGCTACTGCCACTGGTCACCTACGTGTTAAGGGAAATTAGATACGTGATCATTGATGCCATGGGCATGTCTAGGTTAAGGGGTAATGGAGAAATTTGGGATTGGTACATTCCGCTGCTCTTTCTATTTATACAGTTCGGCTGTTTTTTTGCCTACCGCTATTTTCTGGAAAACGAACGTAAAATCAAGATTGAGGGAGAATTAAGGCAGGCGGCCCTAAAAAGTGAACTTGCCGCTATTAAAGCACAATTGAATCCCCATTTCTTGTATAATGTTTTTAATACGATAAATGCTTCCCTACCTCCTGGAAATGAAAAAACGAGGAATATGATCGCTCAATTGAGTGATCTTTTCCGCTATCAATTACAGGCAGCCCAATCTGAGTTGGTTCCTTTACGGGAAGAATTGGATTTTGTCAAGAAGTATCTTAACTTGGAAAAGGCCAGGTTTGATGAGCGACTTCATATCCATATGTCCGTTCCAGAGGAGTTATTGAACGAGATGGTTCCACCGATGCTACTGCAGCCCTTGGTGGAGAATTCCGTGAAACATGGTCTCTCTAGTTTAATCGACGGCGGTTCTATATCCATCAGCATTAAAAAAGAAGGGGGTCGTTTGAAATTTGAAATTTCTGATACCGGTGTGGGTATTCCCGAAAAATCCGATGCCTTTGGAAAGGGAATAGGCCTCACCAATACCCGCCTAAGGTTACAAAAAATGTACAATACCCAATTGGAATTGCTGGACAATCAGCCCCAAGGTCTAAAAATTCGTTTCTCATTATGAAAAAGGTATTGATTGCGGATGATGAAAAGGCAGGTCGGCAGCTGATAAAAGAATATCTACACCACTTTCCCGAACTTGTACTTATTGCCGAGGTTAATAACGGTGTTGATGCCATTACGGAAATCAACCGGTTTAAACCTGATCTTGTTTTTCTCGATATTCAAATGCCCGGGTTTACAGGTTTTGAGGTACTTACCCAGCTCGAGGAAATTCCCAATATTATTTTTTCTACGGCGTATGACAAGTACGCCCTTCAGGCCTTTGAAGTGCATGCCATCGATTACCTATTAAAGCCCTACACCAAAGATCGTTTTACCAAGGCCATAGGAAAATGGAACCAGACTACTGAAAAAGTAGGCTCTTTAACGCAGTCCCTTTTGATGGATAAACCTGATTATCCGGAGCGGGTACTTGTCGAAAAACAGCACAAGTTGATCACCATTGCGGTAGCGGATATTATTTGGATAGAGGCTTACGGGGATTATTCGAAGCTGCATACCCAGCAGGACACCTTAATCAGTAATTACGGGATTTCCGCTTTGGAAGAAAAACTAAATCCGAAAAGGTTTATGCGCGTTCACAGGTCATCCATCATTAACCTGAACGGGGTTACAGAACTACACAAATATGGCAAGAGTTACGATGTTACGATGCAAAATTTGGATGTGGTACGCGTAAGTCGGGGATATATGGATGCTATTAAAAAAATTACGTTTTAGGCTGTCTTAATGCTAGGTCTTAAACCGGGTTTCTTGCATGCCGGTGAGGTACTTTCGCCCCTTTTCCACATTTCATTATTGGTTTTTGCCGCTATAGCTCGCCATGTCTGTCAAAAACGGCTTTGAAATCCGAAAAAATCATCAAAGACCCAAGATTCCCGTTTAGTATTAACGCACCCTAATTAAAAATGGGTGTACGCGATTTCCGTTTGGTAGGCACCCAGCCAAACGTAAAATTAATTAAGGGACCATAGCCGCTAGGAACGCCATCACCCCTATAATAGCCAGCGCCCAACTCCGCATTAAAATTAAATCCTTTTTCGTACGTACGCTGAACGCCGTACAGCATTCCATAAAATCCAATATTGAAATCCTTCGGACCTTCAATATCTGTGGCTACCCTCAGCTGTGAGAAGAAAATGGTATTCGATAAGGCCACGTAATTTCCAGAATTTCCGGAGACATTTTTACCCATGTCCAGACGCCTATTGAAATTATGGTAATACCTGACCCTATTGTGAAGGGCATATCCAAAAGCATAGCCCTCCCGATAACTGGCCAAACCAAAACCTGTGGACCCTGAAGCACTCACATTTCTAAACAATCCTATTTCGTAACCGATTCCAGGATTTACCAAATTAAGGGTTACCTGATGCCGCTCGAGATGTACGATTCCAGAACCCTGCTCGGAAATACTCCTTACTTGGGATTCCACTAAATGTACCGTGAACAATAGAAGAAGTACCGTTATTTTTTTCATGGAATTAGGTTAAAATTGTATTTAAAACTAATCGATAAAAAAATATAAGCGGGTGATTTAATGAAATATTGTGAATTTAAGTAGAGGATTATCGCCCTACGCACCACCGTTTTTCGCTGATGATCCAACCGATGCTCAAATTGGCGACGGGCCATATGGAGCCTACGAAGTTTCCGGTATAATAGGCGGCCCCGACATCGACCGAAAAGTTGAATCCCGAATCGTAACTTCGTTGTAAGCCCGTAACCAGACCGGCATACCCGAATATATCGGTAACCAGTTCATTAGAGATGACCCGTTCTCCTGGAAAGAACACCGCTACCGCAGGTGCGATATAATTGGCCGAGTTCCCATAAATCTGCCTACGGTTTCGTTGGCGACTTTCGAAATTATAATAATACCGGTATTGACCCACGACCGCCGGGAAAACCCCTAATTCTTCATAAATATTCGTCACTACCGGATCTAAGGCTATCTGCAAGCCGGCCTTGATATCAAAGGTGGTGTTGGTACCTAAGGCCATCTCATATTCCAACCCAGGGTTAATAAGGTTCAGCTTTACCTGTCTCAATTCACAATTTTTCCCGAACTGCGCGTTGGCTTGGCTCAGCCATATTGATAGTAACAAAAAAGAAAAGTATCTGGATACTGGCATGTTCAAGTCGTGTAATGACAATTGTATCCTTATACAACAGAAAACTGGTTAAAATAGTATCTTTACCGCAAAATCATCTACCATGGATCTTTCCCAAATTCCACAATTAAACTATACCGACAGTACTAACTTTTTTCTTCTTTCAGGGCCATGCGCCATTGAAGGGGAGGATATGGCCATGCGTATTGCGGAGCATGTGCTAAGCATTGCTGACGATCTTAAAATTCCCTACATATTCAAGGGCAGTTTTAAAAAAGCCAATCGCAGTAGATTGGATTCGTTTACCGGCATAGGGGATGAAAAAGCTTTGAAAATCCTGAGAAAAGTTTCGGAAACTTTTAAAATTCCGACCGTAACCGACATCCATACGGAACAAGATGCAGCGATGGCCGCTGAATATGTGGACGTCCTTCAGATTCCCGCATTTTTGGCCCGCCAAACCGATTTGGTAGTCGCCGCAGCAGAAACAGGCAAGACCGTAAACATCAAAAAAGGACAGTTTATGAGTCCAGAAAGTATGAAGCATGCCGTCATTAAAGTAACGGAGACCGGCAATGAGCAAGCCATGATTACAGAACGTGGCGCTATGTTCGGGTATCAGGATATGATCGTCGATTTTAGGGGCGTACCTACCATGAGGCAGTATGCACCCGTGGTGTTGGATGTCACCCATTCCCTACAACAGCCCAACCAATCTAGCGGGGTGACCGGTGGGAGACCTTCTTTGATCGGTACCATGGCACGCGCCGGAATCGCCGCTGGTGTGGACGGACTTTTTATCGAAACGCATTTCGATTGCGGCAATGCTAAAAGTGATGGGGCCAATATGCTCGAACTCGGAT
>JBARCC010000028.1:0-2529 GCA_049793635.1 Maribacter sp.
CTACCGCCCTGACCATTATTAAGGCCATCGAGCAAAATAAGAGGATGGTCACCATTCCCGGATATATCTATCGGGTGACCCGATTTGCACAAGCCGTTTTGCCCATCGGTACATTCGATTGGTTTACAGGGAAAGTGTTGGGTATCTACAATACCATGGAGCATTTTACAGGTAGAAAAACATAACTTTCTAGGGATCAATCAAAAAACGCTCTCAAAGGCTTGGAAGTACACCTACAAACACTGCATCATGTCTTCATTTAAATACCGTATTTACGTAATTGAGTTGTCCAAAAAAGTCTATTCCGAAAACCGAAAATTCAGGGAGGCGAATCCGCAGTTCAATGGTGTTTTAGAATGCCTATATGTTGGCATGACCAGCAAATCGCCCAAAGAGCGATTTGAACAACACAAAAAAGGAGCCCTTAGTAAAAAAGGCCACAATCTCTCTTCTTCAATCGTTAGAAAATATGGCCTCTATCTCCGTGGCAGCTTGTACAACCATGTCGAAGGTCTTTCAACAAAAGCCGAGGCCCTGAAAATGGAAGAAACCCTGGCCTTGGAACTTCGGCGAAAACGCTATGCGGTTTGGTTCAATTGACAAACTCCAAACACTAAAAGAGAGGATGTCTAAAAAAATGTAACGCTCTCAATTCTAGGTCTTTGAATTTGCTCAAGACAAGTATTCGTAGAGAACCTCGACATCTTGCTTTTGAATGCATCACGACTCCGCTCGTTAGGACGGGGAGTACTACTATTTCCTTTAAAAAGCCTCTCCCATTTCGACGCAAACAGTACTATTTGCTCAAGTACATCTTTCTTCTCGCATATAGGTTATAAAACTCATCGTCCTTCAAGCTATCGATAAATAAAATGCTTTCCCCGGTACTTTTCATTTCCGGACCTAGATTTTTATTGACGTTTGGAAATTTATTGAAGGAAAACACGGGCTGTTTTATGGCGAAACCTTCCAATTGTGGATTAAAGGTGAAGTCTTTCACCTTTTTCTCTCCCAACATTACCTTGGTCGCATAATTTACGTAGGGCTCCTTATACGCTTTTGCGATAAAAGGTACGGTACGTGAGGCTCTTGGATTCGCTTCGATGATATACACGATATCGTCCTTAATAGCAAATTGTATATTGATGAGGCCGACCGTATTCAAGGCCAGCGCTATCTTTTTGGTATGATCCTTAATTTGTTGCATCACAAACTCCCCTAAATTGAAAGGTGGCAACGTGGCATTGGAGTCGCCCGAATGTATCCCACAAGGATCTATATGCTCCATAATGCCGATGATATAGACATCCTCCCCATCACAAATGGCGTCAGCCTCTGCCTCAATGGCGCCATCCAGGTAATGGTCTAGCAGTAACTTGTTATTTGGTATTTTACGTAAAAGACCTACCACGTGCTCCTCCAGTTCTTCCTTATTGATGACAATCTTCATTCCTTGGCCACCCAGTACGTAAGAGGGTCTTACCAATAAAGGAAAATTCAAGGTATCTGAAAGCGCTAATGCCTCCTCGGCAGTTTCTGCCACCCCGAATTCTGGAAACGGAATATTATTATCCTTTAAAAGTGTCGAAAAACTTCCCCTATCCTCTGCAAGATCCAAGGATTCGAAGCTGGTACCGATAATTTTAATTCCATATTTGGAAAGCTTCTCCGCTAATTTTAAAGCGGTTTGCCCCCCTAGCTGAACGATGACCCCTTCTGGCTTTTCATGACGGATGATATCGTAGATATGCTCCCAAAATACCGGTTCGAAATACAGTTTATCCGCCGTATCAAAATCCGTGGAAACCGTTTCCGGATTACAATTGATCATAATGGTCTCATAGCCACATTCTGCAGCGGCCATAACCCCGTGAACACAACAGTAATCGAACTCAATGCCTTGCCCGATACGGTTGGGGCCCGATCCAAGAACCACTATTTTTTTCCGATTGCTTACAATACTATCGTTTTCGACATAACGGGTACCATCGGGTTTTTCGATTTCGGCCTCGAACGTGGAATAATAATATGGGGTCATCGCCTTGAATTCGGCCGCACAGGTATCCACCAACTTGTAAACCCGGTTCACGTTCAATTCGATTCGCTTATTATATACATCGCTTTCGTAGCAATCGAGCATATGCGCTATCTGCCTATCCGCAAAACCTTTCTGCTTCGCTTCTAAAAGCAAATCTTTTGATAGAGTGGCAATGGTATATTTCGATATTTCCTTTTCCAAGAAGTACAATTCCTCGTATTGCTTCAAGAACCACATATCGATTTTTGTGATTTCATGGATCCTACTCAAAGGAATGCCCAACTGTATAGCATCGTAAATAACGAAAACCCTGTCCCAACTGGGTATTGTGAGTTTGCTTATGATTTGGTCGTAATCCTTATATCCCTTCCCATCGGCACCCAAACCGTTGCGCTTAATTTCCAACGATTGTGTCGCTTTGTGCAAAGCCTCTTGAAAAGACCGCCCTATACCCATGACCTCGCCTACCGACTTCATTTGCAATCCTAAAG
>JBARCC010000029.1:0-1727 GCA_049793635.1 Maribacter sp.
CTACATCGGTCACCGGAATCTGGGCAATTGCCAAACATGGGAGTATTCCTATAAAACATAAAGCAATCTGTATTTTTAGTCTTCGATTTTTCATTTTTATTGGTTTTAAGTGTTCTTACTGATTCCATTAAGGGTTTTCAAATCCCTATCGATTTGTTCCATCTCTAATTGTTTATATGCGATCGCGGTTCGTTCCCAATCATAATCGTGCTGTTCATGCAGCCTATTAATTTTTGCTTTTTCGTTCGGATTCGTTTCGAACAGGCATTTGGTCGGTAAGGATGTTTCCAGTCCAAAAACCTTGACCCTTTCCTTCCAACAAATGGCCATTTCCCTTAGTTTTCGACCTGTTGGCAGATCCTTGTTGACGGAAAGGTTCAGTTGCTTTTGTTTGGCGTTCAGGCCTAATATGTTCTGAATTTCATCAAAGGAATTGGCGAATTCACCAAGGTCGAGCAGTACTTTGATATGACTGTTCACTACGATGGTCTTGCCGATAAATTTTGATTTTACGAAATCGTCGACTTTCTGTGATATGAATATGGGCTGTCCTCCATACTTTCTGGCCATTCTGGATTTGGCATCGAAATAGTGGGCCATAATGGGGTTATCGAACAGGTTCCATGCCTCGTCCACGGCCAATATTTTATTGAGGGAAAGTTTCTTCGGGTCCTTCAACTTTTTGTCGAACACGTCAATCATCAAAAATGCCACGATGGGAAAAAGTTCTTCATTATTGACCAGATTTTCCAATTTGAAATAGACCAGTCTTTCCTTGCTCAGTTGGGCTATTCTTCTATCCCTGCTATTCAAGAGGTACGCCCTCGGTCCCTCGTGAGCGTATTTGCTGAGCAACAATAAGAACAGATTGGGATCGAATACTTTATCCCGAATGCCCTTCGTTTGCATTAAGGCTTTCAAATTTTGATGTGTGTAGTCGTAGAAGGTATTAAAAGAATCGTCGGAACTACCCTTAGAAAACTGATGTTGATAATATCCCTGAATCAGGAACTCAATGATGGTACGGACTACCGCGCTATCATGGGTATCCCCTGCTTCATTATCCTTACGCCCATAAAGCAAATACACCAAAGCGATAAGTTGGGTCAGTTTATGCTCGGTCAGGGTTTTCTCGCCATCCTTAACGACAACATCTATAGGATCGAGTATAAAAGGATTGAAGGTAAATGGGTTTTGGTCGTCGTTCGCTATTGTGACCCCGTTCAGTTGGTCCAATAGCTTGTCATATGAATTTCCGTTTTCAAGGATCAAAATTTCCGCACCTTCCCGATATTCAGAGTACAGATAGGCGTTTGTAAAAAAGGTCTTTCCTCCGCCCGATCCCGATACGATGAGCATACCCCGATTGAAAATCCAGTCTTTTTTTTCCGGGTCGCGATAGAGACTGACCAGTAAAGGTTGTCCCGTGGCCCTATCGACCATACGCAGCCCGTGTGGACCGTGAAGCCTGTTTTTATAACCTCCTTCGAAATACCATAGACTGGAAGCCATTTCTGAGGAGAACGGACTGTACAGTTCCATACTCGTACCGATGCCGTTACCGAGAATGCCCCCGAAAAATAGATTTTTGCGATCCACAGAATTTTCCTTGGCATGGATGCCCAATTTTCCGAATGCGGATTTTACGGTGTTGCACATCGACCGAAAGTTCTTTTTGGAATCGGCCAACCCCAGTACGTTCAGGTGATAATATACCAATTCCTTGT
>JBARCC010000030.1:0-5634 GCA_049793635.1 Maribacter sp.
GGCGTTGCCAATGTATTCTTTATTGTCATCTTTTCCCGGGGTGTGAATGACGATACGTTCTGTAGAGGGGTCGTACGTGGCCGTGGTCTTGATTCCCCTTACGTTTGAACCATGCCCGGTCTCCGTCATGGCAAAACACCCTAAGAGCGTGGCTGTACCGGCCTTTGAAAGATAGGTGTCATGGTGCTTTTTGGTGCCTAATTTTTGAATGCTGCCCCCAAATAATCCAAACTGTACCCCGAATTTTATGGTAAGGCTTCCATCGACGTACATTAAATTCTCAAAAATGGTCGCGTACCCTTCCATATCGTTCTCTCCACCGTACGCCTTTGGAAAGGCCATTGCACCGTACCCCTTGTGTGCCAGAAATTTAACTTGCTGCAGTACCTTATTTCGAAAATCCTCTTTATTCCTACTAATTTCCCAAGAAAAAATGGGATCTTTCAAAACGGACCTAAACCTATCGACTACTTGAGCCTGATCTCCCTTTAAAAGGGTGTCGATTTTTAAGGGATCGTATTGCACGGAATTTTTGGCAACATTGATCTGAACATCGAACAAATGACTGTAATGGTTGGGTTGTATGCCCAAATTTATTTCGATATGCTTAAGATGGGCATTGAACGGAATTTCATGATGATAATGGGCGGCAACCTTCTGGCTCAATGCCGATAAAGGATACGTTTCGTGTTCCACCAATTTTACACCGCTCTTGGAAATCAATCGTTTCCAAGATTTGAATAGGGCATCTTTTGGTGGATGCGTTACATCTAACCACAGGTTCAATTGCTTTTTTGATGCGGGCGGTAAGCTATCGTCTTCCCGAATCGCCCTTTCTACCACATTGATCTCTGAAGCGGATAAAAGATCATCGGACCATATGATATAAAAAAAGGGAATATATTGAAGAATCTCTGCAGGATATTTTTCCTTAACCATACTATGAAAATACAAATTTTAAGCACAATTCACCATACTGTTTAACGCTACCTTATAGTAGTGTACTTTTCAGATTTAACGAAATGGGATAGGCCAAAGTTCAAAGGTGTTTGTCTATCTTTGTTAGACTATGAACGAGTATTTAGACCCATCTACCGAAGGCTTTTCAGACGCGGAACTGGATATTGAAAGGGCATTAAGGCCTATTAGCTTTGATGATTTCACCGGGCAAGCGCAAATATTGGAAAACCTTAAGGTATTTGTCGAAGCCGCGAACCGGCGTGATGAGGCGTTGGACCACACCTTGTTTCATGGACCTCCAGGGTTGGGAAAAACTACCTTGGCCAATATTTTAGCGAACGAACTCGGCGTGGGAATCAAAATTACTTCTGGGCCCGTATTGGACAAACCAGGGGATTTGGCCGGGCTACTCACCAATTTGGAGGAACGTGACGTGCTGTTTATCGATGAGATCCATCGATTAAGCCCCATCGTCGAAGAATATTTGTATTCGGCAATGGAGGATTATAAAATCGATATCATGATCGAGACAGGACCGAACGCGCGAAGTGTTCAAATAAACCTCAATCCCTTTACCCTGATAGGAGCAACAACTCGATCTGGACTTCTTACCGCCCCCATGAGGGCCCGTTTTGGTATACAGAGCAGATTACAATATTATGATACCGAATTACTTTCTACCATCGTACAACGTAGTGCGGAAATTCTAAAAGTACCGATTAGCAATGAGGCCAGTATAGAGATTGCGGGAAGGAGTAGGGGAACACCAAGAATCTGTAATGCGCTCTTGCGACGGGTACGTGATTTTGCGCAGATAAAGGGGAACGGTAGTATTGATATGGAAATCTCAAAATTTAGTCTAAAGGCCTTGAACGTAGATGCCCACGGGCTTGATGAAATGGACAACAAAATTCTGACGACCTTGATCGATAAGTTTAAAGGAGGTCCGGTAGGGATTTCTACGATTGCGACCGCGGTTTCTGAAAGTGCCGAAACCATAGAGGAGGTCTATGAGCCCTTTTTAATTCAACAAGGGTTTATCATGAGAACCCCAAGGGGAAGAGAGGTCACCGACTTGGCCTATAAACATTTGGGAAGAACGAAAAATAATATACAAGGAGGCCTGTTTTGATAAAGAAGCTCCCCGTTGTTTCCAATTATCTTGTTTTCAAGAACAGGAAGGATATTCTGAAAAATCCCATCCCTTTTCACCATAACAACTTTAATAGGTTAGGTGATATTTTTGAGGTAAAGATCGGGTTCAATAAACGCATCGTATTCACGCGGCACGCGGAATTCATAAAACAGATACTACAAAAAAACCATAAAAGCTACCAGAAATCGAACCTGCAAACTGTTGATCTCGCAAAGTACATTGGTCATGGATTGTTGACCGCCAACGGCGATCACTGGAGAACGCACCGTAGAATGGTGCAACCGGCGTTTCATAAGAAGAAACTGGAAGGTCTTTTAGACATTATGCAAAGTGCTATTCGTGACGAATTGAAGGAGATCCGTCCCAATGAGACCCAAGATGTATACCCGTTAATGGGTGACTTGGCCTTTCAGGTCGTGGCAAAATCACTGTTCAGTCGAAATGATATTCAGCAAGAAATGTCTGAATTAAAGGAAATCACCGAGACGAATCAGCGTATGCTGATCAAGGAAATGAGACAGCCTTATTTAAATTGGTGGTACAAGCTTTCAGGTAAAATCGCTCACCATTTGAAATTATCGGAACGTGCGAGAACCGTTTTGAAAGCAATCATCACACAACGTATAGAAGAGCCATCCGATAAAAACGATTTGCTGGATATGCTGCTAAAGGCCACCTATGAGGATGACACTACCATGCCCATGAACCAATTGATCGATGAAGTTTTGATTTTATTTACGGCAGGTCACGAAACCACGGCAAACGTACTCAGCTTTACCGTGCATCTTTTGGCTACCAATGCCAAAGCGCAGGAAAAAGCCTATAACGAGGTCGCGTCTTTGGATATAGAGCATGGTGCTGCCCTGGAACAGGTAAGGGAGCTTACCTATATAAAACAATGCGTAGAAGAAGGTATGCGTTTGTACCCTCCCGCCTATTACATTGACAGGGAATGTATCGCTGAAGATGAAATTGACGGGTATACAATCCCTGAAAATACCATGCTATTATTGGCCATCTACGAATTACATCGTGATGTACGATTTTGGGAAACTCCCGATGCATTTATTCCCGAGCGTTTTGATCCTGAGCATAAGAAGGACTTCTCGGATTACTATTTTCCTTTTGGTGCGGGTCCACGCATGTGCGTGGGTAATAATTTTGCCATGTACGAAATGGTGTTGACCATCGCCGAACTGCTTAAAAAATACGAATTAAAGAGTACTTCCAAAACCGTAGACGTAACGCCTTTAATATCCCTACGCCCCGCTTCCGTACCCATTTATTTTAAAGAGCGATGAACAAGCAGCACATTTCAAAACTCATCAAGGATGAAGCCAAGCGCCTAGGATTTTTATCGTGTGGTATTTCCAAAGCGGATTTTTTGGCCGAGGAAGCCCCTAGGTTGGAAAAATGGCTCCAAAAGAATATGAACGGTGAAATGAGCTACATGGAGAACCATTTCGACAAGCGTCTAGATCCGCGGTTACTGGTCGAAGGTTCCAAGTCCGTAATTTCTCTTTTATTGAATTATTATCCGGATAAGGAACAGGTGTCGGATAGTTACAAAATTTCCAAATATGCTTACGGCCAAGATTACCACCACGTTATAAAGTTAAAATTAAGACAGCTCCAAGAGTTCATTTCAGAGGAGATCGGAGAGGTCAACGGAAGGGCCTTTGTTGATTCCGCACCGGTAATGGATAAGGCTTGGGCCGCCAAAAGCGGTCTGGGTTGGATCGGGAAAAACAGTAATCTGTTGACGCAACAAGTCGGTTCGTTTTATTTTATAGCCGAATTGATCGTGGACTTGGAATTGGAGTATGACACGCCGGTTACGGATCACTGTGGTACCTGTACCGCCTGCCTGGACGCGTGTCCTACCCAAGCCATAACCGAACCTTAAGTAGTGGATGGTAGCAAATTCATCTCGTACTTTACGATAGAATTGAAGGACAGTATTCCAACGGAGTTCAGCGGTAAATTTGAGGATTGGATGTTCGGTTGTGATATTTGCCAAGACGTTTGCCCTTGGAATAAATTCTCAAAATCCCATAGCGAACCCTTGTTCGATCCACAACCGGAATTGCTTTCGATGACCAAAAAGGATTGGGAAGAAATTACCGAGGAGGTCTTCAAAAAGGTCTTTCAAAAATCCGCCGTAAAACGAACCAAGTTCACTGGACTAACTAGGAATATAGATTTTCTGAAATAAAAGAGGTTTTTCATTCTATTGGATGTAATGGACATCAAAAAAGCAATCCCCCTCCTTGTCAGGTGCTAGGGGAGATCTTTTCAAGGAATCAATTAGAGGAGATTTACACAACCAAACTCGTCGTTCAAGCTAAATCCCCCTCCTTGGGAGGGGCTAGGGGAGGACCATTCTAGAAATCAGTTAGAGGAGATTTACACAAACAAACTCGTCGTTCAAGCTAAATCCCCCTCCTCGGGAGGTGCTAGGGGAGGTCTTTTCAGGGGATGAACTAAGGAGGTCCGCACAAACAAACTCGTCGTTCAAGCTAAATCCCCCTCCTCGGGAGGGGTTAGGGGAGGTCCTTTCCTGCTTCACTTCAACATAAAATCTAAGCATCCTCAATTAGCAAATCCATCTCAAACGTTTTCGTTGGCAATTCTATAAAAGAAATAGGCTCGACAGCGTTAATTATATTATATTGCTTCATTGAAATAGATGATGAATTCTAAATTCTTAGGCAGTATTATTATGAATGTAGTACTCTTTTTCATTTTTAACCTGATCGATATAAGATAATGAACGTAGGTAAACCAAGTCTCAGTTTTTGGCAGATTTTTAATATGAATGTCGGCTTTCTGGGCATCCAATATAGCTTTGGACTGCAACAGACCGCAATCAACCCCATCTTCCTTTATCTGGGAGCTCCCGAAGACATGTTGCCTATTCTGAATATAGCCGGTCCCGTTACCGGCCTGGTCATACAGCCGATTATCGGCGCGATGTCAGATAAAACATGGTCCCAGAAATGGGGAAGGCGAAAGCCTTATTTTTTGATTGGAGCTTTCATTGGAAGCATATGCCTTTTTGCGTTTCCCCATAGTCCTTTATTATGGTTCGCAGTGGGGTTGTTGTGGATTTTGGATGTTGGGAACAATATGGCCATGGAACCATATCGTGCGTTCGTTGGGGACAAGTTGCCTGAAAAGCAATTGAGCCTTGGCTATCAAATGCAGAGCTTATTTTGTGGATTGGGAGTTGTATTGGCTACGGTGTCAATTATTTTTTTCCAAGATTTTTTTGGAGCGGTTGCGGAAGAAATTGGAGTGGTTCCTCAGTGGATTTATTACTCTTTTTATATTGGTGCTTTCCTTTCATTGACAACGGTATTGTGGTCGGTTTTGAAAACTCCAGAAATACCACCAAGTGACGAAGAGCTTTCCGAAATCATGGAGGCAAGATTAAAACCGATATCTGAACGTATTGCGAAACCATTCAAGGAAATTGTAGATGCAATTAAGAAAATGCCTCCTTTTATGTGGAAGTT
>JBARCC010000031.1:0-8152 GCA_049793635.1 Maribacter sp.
ATTCGGTGAAGGTAAGTTCGGACAGGACCAAGCCATTAAATATTTAATAGGACTTGAAGAGCAGTTTGAAAAGTTGAGTGCTAATTATCGCATAGGTCGGACACGGAATGACATCAAAAAAGGTCTACATAGTCTTCCTTATATTTCACATATTATCTTTTACCGAATTTTAAAAAACCGAATAAGAATTGTAAGAGTTTTATACGGAGGGAGAGATCTTATTAGATTTCTAGATTAAAGTTCAAATAAAGCCAAAATTAAAAACGAATCGTTCTGAATCGTTTTAGTATTCATTTAGTATTTTTGGGATTCGAAAGCATTAAAACGCTGAGAGACATGTCCTTACACGTGTCCTGTTTTAGGAAAAAAATTGTAATGAACTGATAATCAAACGAATGCGGATAGGGTTCTAACTCTGCCATCCCGACGAATTAAAAACAAAGACCTGATTATCAGGGCTTTGTTTCTTTAAATCTAACTGATTTACATCAAATTACACTATCAGCGAGACCTATTCGGTTGCCTATTCTAAACTAACAAATGTACTATCCCCGTATATTTTAGGGTGGTGGTATAAGGGCTCTCGGGGAACTCTAATTCGAACCTCTAGTTCAAATTTCGGGTCGTCCCATGTTCCTTGAGGGGTTCTATAAGCACCCTGGTTTTGAACTTGGATTTGAATGTTCTAGGGGTCCAACCGGTTGATTTAAGGTTCTTTTCAAGAATTTAATTTACCGTATTATTTTCGGCGAAATGGTCATCTTATCGAAAGTTAGCCTTAGTGCCGTTATTCGAATATAATTTCTCATCAATTAGAAAGCTGATCAATATCATAGGTTAAGTACGAACCTAAAATTACCTTAGGAAACATAAATCCTAAGGTCATGAAACCCAAAAAAAACCCAAAGGCCGATTTGAACCTAAATAGCGGGCTCTACTTTGTGATAGGGCTTGCCCTGGTATTGTTCATAACTTGGAGAGCATTGGAGTTTAAAAGCTACGATACTCAACAACAGAAGATTATCATTGCCCATATGGAGGAACCCGAAATAAAGGAGGAGGTACCTGTTACCGACAATATAAAGTTACCTCCACCGGTCGCCCCTCCTGTTGCCCCGGTAATCATTGAGGTAGTCGAAGATACCAAGGAAATTGAGGAAACCGTCATACAAAGTACCGAGTCTGATCAAGAAGCTACTGTTGATGCGGCAATCATATCGATAGACGAAGTTGTTGTTGAGGAAGTAGAGGAGGAGGTAACGGTACCCTTTGCAGTAATCGAGGATGTTCCGGTTTTTCCTGGATGTGAGGAAGGGAGTAGAGAAGAAAAGAGAGCCTGTTTTCAGCAAAAAATTCAGGAGCATGTCAGAAAACATTTCAGTTATCCACAAATTGCGGTAGAAATGGGAATACAGGGAAAGGTATACGTTCAGTTTATCATAAACACCGAAGGTTATATTACAAATATAAAGACAAGGGGCCCAGATAGACTTTTAGAAAAGGAGGCAGAACGGATTATCGCTTCATTACCCCAAATGATACCCGGAAAACAAAGGGGTAGGGCTGTAAAAGTGCCCTATAGTATCCCTGTTAACTTCAAATTGATGTAAGCGTTAGTTAAAAGTATACTCTTTCTTTGGACATAAAAACCAACCTGTGTGGACAATCATTTTCATTTTCATTTATCTTGTTTTTGCGATTTCAATTGTTATAAGTCTCTTGTTACATGGCGCTAAACCATCGAAAACACTTTCTTGGCTTTTGGCAATTTTTACCATTCCGATCGGCGGAATATTATTGTATTTGATTTTAGGAAGAAATAGGAGGAAGAACAAGTTGTTAAAGATTAAAAAAAAGACTTTTTTCGATTTACCAAAACCTACACTACTACATGTAGCTTCCTTAGAAGGCAAATACCGTAAATTGATGAACCTCGTTTATAGGAATTCCAATTTTCCACCGACTACGAACAATCGCTTACAACTGCTCAAGGACGGTAGAAGTACATTTGAATCTATTTTTAGTGCTCTGGAAGAGGCCAAAAGCCAAATTCACCTGCAATATTATATTTTTGAAGAAGGGGAATTGGCGGATAGACTACTCACGCTGTTTGAAAAAAAATTGGCTGCGGGTATACTGGTACGGATGATTTTTGACGGAATAGGTAGTTTTTCCCTCAGCAAGTCTTATTTAAAAAAATTGAGTGAAATTGGGGTTGAGGCCTATCCATTTCTCCCATTCAAATTTGGCCGTTTCTTTTCTTCGTTGAATTACAGAAACCATCGTAAAATAATTGTCATAGACGGGAACGTTGCCTTTACGGGCGGTATAAATATTTCCGATAAGTATTTGAAAGGAGATGTTGAGCTCGGTCATTGGCATGATATGCATTTAAGGCTCGAAGGCCCTGCTGCATGTCATTTGGACTATATTTTTGCCATGGATTGGTTCTTGGTTTCTCAAAAAATTATAAGCCCGGCCGCTATCGAGGACCATGATGTCCTTAAAAACCACAAAGGTAAATTAGTGCAAATTTCCGCAGGTGGCCCTGATGATGATTTTCCCGCACTGGAACAGACGTATTTCACGATCATCAATAAGGCCAAAAAATACCTTTATATCACAAATCCATATATTATTCCAGGTCCGGCAATTTTACAAGCATTACAGACCTGTGCGTTGAGCGGTGTAGATATACGGGTAATGATTTCCGAGAAAGGTGATAGTAGAATAGTGAGTTGGAGCGTGCGTTCTTATTTTGAGGCCTTATTGAAATCTGGCGTACGTATTTACCTTTTTCCTGACGGTTTTTTACACAGTAAAATAATGGTGAGCGATGATGCGGTTTCTACCATTGGAACGGCAAATCTCGATGATCGAAGTTTCGAACAAAATTACGAGGTAAACGCCATTGTTTATGATAAGGATTTTGCAGAGGTATTGAAACAGGATTTTCTGAAAGATGCACATATCAGCAGACTGCTTTCCTACCATGAGTTTTTAGAAAGACCATGGTCCGAAAAGTTGAAAGAGGGTTTCGGGAAATTGTTCAGTCCCTTATTATGAGTGTATCAAGTCTAGCCCTAGTTCATTTTCGCATGCTATACCCTTCCTCCAACTTTCTAAATTTTCAATGGTTATCGCGGCAATATTCGCCAGTGCTTCTTTGGTGACGAATGCCTGATGCGGAGTCAAAAGTACATTTGAGAACGATAGCAATGTCCTTAACTGTTCATCTTTTATGCCATCGGTAGCGTTATTTTTAAAAAATATGCCCTTTTCATGTTCATACACATCCGTGCAGTACCCTCCAATGGTGTGGTTGTTCAGCGCCTCAATAAGTGCTTTCATATCAATCAATTCCCCTCTGGCCGTATTGATGAGGATAACGTCATGTCTCATCAATCCTAAAATGGTGTGATTGATAAGTTGACGATTGTCATAGTTCATCGGTATATGTAAACTAATAATATTAGCGGTAGTGCACAGTTCTTTTAAAGAGGTATAGCTAACATCACACATTTCTATTAGGTCCGAATCGGGGTTGGGGTCGTTGGCGAGGATCTTGCACCCGAAACCATGCATGATTTTTGCCATAATGCTCCCGATTCTGCCGGTTCCAATGATTCCAACCGTTTTCCCGTGCAAATTAAACCCCATCAAATCATCTTGCAGAAAGTTAAAGTTGTGAACCTGCCGGTCTGCTTTTATCAATTTTCGATTGAATGCCAACAAGAGCGCAACGGCATGTTCTGCAATGGCATGGGGAGCGTAATTAGGGGCATTCGCTACCCTAAAGCCTAATCTTTTGGCGGCCTTTATATTGAGATTATTGTAGCCCGATGACCGTATCGTAATGAATTTCACCCCTAGGTCCCATAATTTTTCTAAAACGATAGCGGACGCATCATCTCCGGAAAAAATGCTGATGGCCTGGTATCCCATGGCTTTTATAGCTGTTTCGGTGTCCAATGCCTCCTTTAAATAGGTAATCTTAAGATCAGCTGTGTTCGCGTCTTTCAAAAAGGGCACCTCAAAAGCTTTGTCACTATAAACCAGTAACTTCATTTTCATAGGTTTTATTTTTTCTAAAAATTAGATCTTGCTCTTCCATGGCCACTAGCACGAGCTTTATGTAATCCTGTATTGTTTTTTCTACATCATTTGGATCGGAAATTTCAACGCTACCGCGCCAGATCATAGCCCTATCCTTACCCTCACAGATGCAGTAGAGGGTGGTCTCTGCAAAGTATACGGTAAATTGGTCGTAATACCCTTCATCATAATAGATATTCTGATGATCGAAATAATCGTCATTGAACCGACCTTTATAATTATCCCACTCGGCAAGGGTCTTCTTAAAATTGTCCCGGTTTTCAGATCCGGTTATTTTGGTGAAAAGAATGGCATCGAAATCTTTGTCCAATAAACTTTCTTCGACATCATCCAGTTCTTTCTCCGTTTTCTTTGAGTCGGTAAATGACACATCGAAAACATCGATACTGCGCATGGCCTCAACATCTCTTTTCTCGAATTCCCTTTGCAGCTTGGTTTCAAAATTTTCCCTTGCTTTTTCATTTTGGGTCATA
This sequence comes from Maribacter sp., assembly GCA_049793635.1. Classification (GTDB taxonomy): domain Bacteria; phylum Bacteroidota; class Bacteroidia; order Flavobacteriales; family Flavobacteriaceae; genus Maribacter. The sequence continues at coordinate 4,590 of JBARCC010000031.1, forward strand.
CCTACAATCAATACTTTTTGTGCATCGAATAAGACGATATCCGGGTTCTTCCAATTTTCTACCAGGCTAGTTGAGGAGCAACTGGCAATTACGGCGAATAGTAATAGGTAGCATTTGTTCATGTTTTGGTCATTTAAAGGGATCTAAGTTTATATTCTGGATTCCCTAAGGCTATTTTCTGCTTATCTTTTTTCAGGATATCAGATAATTTTATGAATCCTCTTTCCTTTACGGTTCTGTACTCTATTCGAAATTTATTCATTTTTTGAAACAGATTTTTGTGTGTTCTTTTATAAGCCTTTTCCATTTCTAGTTGATTGATACCGTCTAGCATTATTCCCAAAAGGTTCATGTGTTTTTTGATTTGTGGCAATAGAAGGTTCAAGGCACGTTCGTTCTCTTTGATTGCCAGATTAAAATCATCGATTCTTTCGAATTGTTTTTTATCCAAGGTCTTTAAAGCGAAGGATTGAATCAAATTTTTCAGAAAGTGCTGCTCATCTTTGATGAACAAAAGCTCTGACACCCATTTTTTTGTGTGTTCGTGCATTTCTTCTGGGCTGAACCACTCCATATAGCTATATGTTGTTTTTTTTGAATTCATGATGAGTTGCTTTATCAATTAGACACTGTTTTGTGGGTTTCAAGGTAAAATAAGCATCATGGAAAACATATGACCATCATCAGTTTTCCTTTTTTGTAGCCAACAAATTTTTAGGAATTAAGATTTTTTTGAATCAGGTAGTATGTTTTAATAAAATGCTCCCGGTATAATTGAAAATTTCAATCTTTAGATTTTGAAACTCTTTGATACCATTGGTGATTTTGACTTTTAGCAGTTCGTGCTGTTTAAATTTCTCCGAAAGATGATCGGCATCTTCAAGTTCGCCTCCCAATAAATGCTCGTGCTTGGACATGAGTTTTCGAAGTTTATTCTTGGTTCGCGTAAACGCGTTAACCCTCAGTTTATAGTTTTGCAGTTTTTCAAAAAGATTGGGGGTATTGGGATTGAAAGCATTACTATCCATCAATCTATGAATGAAAAGAAGTTCATCGTCCATAAAATGAAATTGTAATTTCCATTCTTGCAGTTCCCAATGCAATCGTTCCAACTCTTTTTCTTCTTTGCGTACCATGCTTTTCATTCTTTCAAATTGTGCTCCTCGGCTAAAAATTCCCAACGCTTTTTTGGATGCCCAAATATTTATAAAGGGTATGTGTGATCAGGTATTCAATCATTATAAATGATCTTTCAGCCCTTAAAGTTAAGTTCGAAGAAGCACATAGCATATGACAATGGTCATTGAAACCGTTTAGATGTTAATGTCCCGTATTTCGTTAAGCTTGGGAATATGTACCTGCCAGTGATACTCATCTTTGATTTTCACTCTAAAGGCGTCGAGTGCAGTAGGTTCGCCATGAATTAGGAATACGGCTTCCGGAATATTTTCGATATCCTTCATCCATTGCAACAGTTCGTGTTGATCGGCGTGAGCCGATAAACTTTCTAGATGTTGGATGTTGGCATTGACGGCGTAGTATCTACCAAATAATTTTAGTTCGTGCGCACCATCCAATAGCTGTCGTCCCCGTGTGCCTTCTGCTTGGTACCCTACTAAGAGCACATTTGTTGTAGAAAGGGCTATTAGCTGCTTTAAATAGGTAAGTACTCTGCCTCCAGTAACCATGCCACTGCCCGCGATTACAATTTTAGGTCTCGGGTCATCTATGGTCTTCCAGGTATCACTATACGAACTTATGATGTTAAAATGGCTACACATGGCATGGTAGTCTTTCATCGTGAGTGTATGCCATTTGGGGAACCGCTCAAAAACCGACAGTACGTTGTTGCCCATGGGGCTATCTATAAAAATGGGGATATTGGGTATCTTGTTCTTTTTATACAATTGCCATAAGGTGTACATGAGCGACTGTAAACGTTCTACCGCAAAAGAGGGGATGATCAAATTTCCTCTCTCGTTAATCGTCTTCTTGACCAGGGAAATCAATATATCGTCAACGTTTTCCTTTGGATGTAACTTGTTGCCATAGGTACTTTCGATAAAAAGATAATCTGCCCACTTAGGCCGTTCGGGAGGGGCCAACAAGCGGTCTTTCTCACGCCCTATGTCGCCCGAAAAAATAAATACTTTTCCAAAAATTTCTAATTCAATAAAGGTTGCGCCGATAATATGACCGTTATACCTGAATCTAAAACGTATGTGGTCGGATAAGGAAACCCATACATCCTTCTCTTCGTACTTAAATAGGTCGATGGCCTTTTCAGCATCCCTTATACCGTAATATGGTAATGCAGGATGGTGTTTGCTATAGCCTTCTTTATTCGCCTTTTCAGCTTCTTCTTCGTGAATTTTAGCGCTATCCAAGAGAATGATGCGTGTGATTTCTAAAGTAGGAGCTGTGCCTATAATGAGACCTTTGAAACCTTCTTTTACCAAACGGGGCAGATACCCTGTATGGTCTAAATGGCCATGTGTCAAAAGCACAACATCAATTTTGGATACCGCTATGGGTAACGGTTCCCAATTCAATTGCCGAAGTTCTTTCAATCCTTGAAACATACCACAATCTACCATGAGATTCAATTCTGGTGTTTCCAGATAAAATTTTGAACCGGTCACTGTACCCGATGCCCCGAGAAAATGAATTTTTATGGTGTTCATTTCATTCTTGATTACACAGTTGGTCGATTTCACTGAGTATTTTATCCTTTCTTATTTTGGAAATGCCTAGATGATCCAAAAAGAACTTATCCTTGAGTAGTTGTCTGCATAGCACAACATCACGGCTCAATAAAAATTGCTTTTCCCTTTTGGTCAATAAGGTTGAAACGGTTATGGGGTATAGTCCTAACCTGTCTATACGTTCTTTAAGACCTTCGTTTAGCGGATAGTCCCAGCTCAAAAGATACAAATCAACACATTTTCCGTACTGTGTGGCATGATCTGTAAAACGGGTATTCGTGACCACCCAGCCCTTGTCAAGGACGTCTGTTTCACTTTTCTTAGTTTCCCAATGTGTTTTTACGTCATTATAGCGTGAATGGATGTATAGCGGCACCTTTACGTTACAGTTTCGCCCTTCCTCACCATGAAACTTACATTCTATAATAGTGGTCTTTCCGTTTTTCTCGGCAACCACATCTATTTCATGGGTAACACAACTCCCATACATCATCACGTCTACCTTCGTGGAGTACCCAGAATATTGCAATATGGCACCAACGAAACGCTCAAATGGAAATCCGGTCGGCCCCAATTCATAAATTGCCTTTTTCAGCTTGTATTTGGAGGCAAAGACCGATTTGTTCTTTTTCAGCAACGCATAGGCCCGATTGTAGATTTCATGGGTAGAAATTCCCTCAAAAAGCTCATCGTTGACCTTCTCCACTATTTCCTCCACTAGGTTATGGTCCGCTCCACTATGGGTTAACGAATTTCGAAGTTTATCCAAAGAAAATTGGGCCTTTTCCCCAGAGGATTTGATGATCTCGATTCTGGATGGTTTGTCCATTTTTATTTTTTTAGGTTAATGGATACTTC
>JBARCC010000032.1:0-4235 GCA_049793635.1 Maribacter sp.
ACGCTACACTGCCTGAGTCAACAGGTACCGGAGGTAGTTTAGGTTTTCAGACTTCAAGTTCAAGTGTCAAGTTCAAACTCAAACTCAAACTCAAACTCAAAAATCAAGCTTAAGCTCAAGCTCGAAAATCAAGTTCACACTCAAGAATCAAGCTCAAACACAAACACAAACACAAAAATCAAAGCCAAATTTTAACCCATAAATTTAGTTTGAGTCTTCCGCCATCACTAAGGTCATTATCCATCTAATTTAACCTTGGCCTTTCCTATCAATGGGAAGGTACGACCTAGAGCCTTTTGGCGCACTACATGAATGTTGCGGGCATCAATCTTATTTTCGTTTTCCGGGTGCGTAGGTTTCCTGTGCTCTTCTTAAAACGTCTTCCCTATAAAAAGCGGCATCTTTCCATTGTACGTTGAGATATCCATCGATTTGATCATCAAAATGTGGGGATGTTGGATCTCCACTTTGACCTCCGGCCAAAATGGTCTTTGCCTTTACCCTATCGCCAAATTCTACCGCGGCCACAAAACTATTACCTCGGGTTCCATAGATTTTTTTCACTCCAGGGGTCGTATATCGGGCCCCGTAAGCGGCCAAAGCGCCCCACGTTCCAGAAGCAAATCCCACAGCCTTACTAGTCGCGGTATCATTGAATTCCTGTACAACGTCCCCGTTAATGCGTTGGTACCGATTGACCTCGCCCCACGGCATGTTCCAAGTGCCGAAATCAGATTCCAATTGGTCAATGGTTTCTTGGAATATTGCTAATTTCTCTGCATCGGGTAAATCACTACCCCAATATTCAATGAGTTCCATACCCTTTAAACCATCCTTTCTATTCGCTTTGGCATATAGCCTGGTCCCATAAAAATGACCCAACGTCATCGCCACCGATTCCTTCGAAGTTCTAAAATCCCATTCTCTTAAAGATTCTATAGCCTCTTTCATTCTTGGTTCAGGTAGGGCATCATACGCCAAAACCAACCCGGGAAGCAAGGTTTTAAAGGCCGGTAAATACGGATCGTGCGCCAGCTGAATCAGGCTATCCAACGTATATCCCTCTCTGTCCGTCAACAATTCAATGGCATGTATCCCTCGAAAATTTTCTTGGTCCTCAGACATGTAATAGGGATAATCTTCCTTTTTAGGGCTAAACTGTAGCGCAGCGGTATAGGGCGTAGAATTACAGTTCTGTATCCATCCATTTTCGGGATTGAGCACCAAAATATTTTCGTCTACGGTATGCAATCCTTGCCAATCGGTCTTCGGATCACTCCCATCTACCGGTTTGGAATAATCGAACTGCACCTCTCTTTTGGGAATAAAATTACCGTGGAAATAGGCGATGTTTCCCTCAGCATCGGCATATACGGTATTGTTGCTTGAATTCGTGCGGATATCCATCATTTTCCTGAATCCCTCGTATCCATTTTGTTTAGAGCGTATAAAGGATTGTTCCAATGCTTTCACGGGCTCCCACATCATTGCCGAAGCTGTCCATTGCCCGTCCTCGATATGCGTAATGGGACCGTGATGGGTTCTGTACGCCGGGAAAACCTTATGTTTGAGCGAATCCCTTTCCATATAGTTCAAAGTGACGTTTGAGGTGACCACCGGCCGCTGCTCCCCTCCGTATCGATACAATAATGCATCCTCATCGCTTTTTATTATGGTTTCCTTAAATTCATCCATCACATCGGTATAGGTAGACGTATGCATCCATCCCGTTTTTTCGTTGAACCCCTGGTACACAAAAAACTGACCCCAAGTTATCGCCCCATACGCATTCAGACCTTCCTCGCTCACCATATGCACTTCGCCCCTAAAGTAAAATGAGGTATGCGGATTGATCAACAACATGGCATCCCCCGATTGGGTCAACTTTCCGGCAATGGCGATTCCATTGGAACCCTGGGGTTCGGCCATTTCTTCTTCTTTTTGTATCTGTAAGACTTCTAGTTCGGGGACTTCCATGCCGCTTTCATAAAATGCTTGGATATCTTCCGTACGTATCCGTTCAATATCCCCGCCAATGGAACCTTCACTAAAATACATGGGCATCCATGGTTCAAAACGGGTCAACAACTTAGGCTGAACTTCTGGGTGTGTGTGTAAATAGTAATTGATGCCATCCGCAAAAGCATCGCAAAGCTTCTTCAACCAATCCGGACTTTTTTCATAATTGGCCTTCGCCTCCTCTTCGGTCATAAAGAGCTTTGCCCTTAAATCGCTGTACAGGGCATCCTCTCCCTCCACTTCCGCCAAACGGCCCGTGGCCCAAATGTAATTTTGCTCCACCCGATTAAAATCGTCCTCACATTGGGCATACAATACTCCAAAAACTGCATCTGCATCCGTTTTCCCATAAATATGGGGTACTCCAAAATCATCCCTGATAATCTCAACGTTTGCGGCTTGCAGTTCCCATTTCTCTACCTCGGTATTGGACTTTTCATTTGCACAGGAAAAAACTACCAAAAGGCCTACAAAAAATAAATATCTCATTCTATGTTTTTTTATTCGTCACCAATATAATCACAAACAATGAAACGGCTTACATTACATGCCTCATATAAAAGCTTTTTAGTTTGAATTGAAGTACCTTGCAGGCTTTAAAAATCACCCCTTCATGTCCGAAAAAAAAGTCAGTATTCTTTCCGCTTTTAAAACCATTATTTGGCCCAGACGTAAATTGGTTTTTATAGGTCTACTGTTGATCGTGGTCAGCAAGGCGGCAAGTTTTGTTGCCCCACTGTCTCTTAAGTATTTAATGGACGATATTATTCCAAATAAGGATATTCCATTTTTAAAATTACTGGTGACCGCAGTGGGCCTCGCCATTTTAGTACAGGCGGTCACCTCATTTTTACTGACTAAAATATTGAGCGTTCAAGCGCAATACATGATTTCGGAACTACGGGCGCAAGTACAGAAAAAAGTGCTTTCCCTTCCCATCCGTTTTTTCGACAATACCAAATCCGGAGCTTTGGTTTCAAGGATAATGAGCGATGTAGAAGGCGTTCGTAATCTAATAGGGACAGGCTTGGTTCAGTTGGTCGGGGGTTCCATTACCGCCATTGTTTCTCTCATCCTATTACTGAACATAAGCTGGAGCATGACCCTTTTTACCTTGGTACCGCTTGCCATTTTTGCCGGAATCGCCTTAAAAGCATTTAAGATCATCCGCCCGATATTTAGAAATAGGGGTAAAATCAATGCCGAAGTAACGGGTAGATTGACCGAAACGCTCGGAGGTGTGCGCGTCATAAAAGGGTTTAATGCCGAGGAACAGGAGAACAAAATCTTCGAAGAAGGTGTAGAGCGTCTCTATATAAATGTAAAAAAGAGTTTGACCGCCACGGCGTTCATAACCAGCTCCTCGACTTTTCTTCTAGGGTTGGCGACCACCGGTATCATGGGAATCGGTGGCTATAAAATTATGATGGGTGAGCTGACCATTGGCGATTTCTTGACCTTCACATTTTTATTGGGATTAATGGTCGCACCTATCGTTCAAATGAGCAATATCGGCAGCCAATTGACGGAAGCTTTGGCCGGTCTTGACCGTACCGAGGAGCTCATGAACATGGTTCCCGAATCGGATGAAGAACATAGGACGGTTTCCCTATCCAATTTTCAAGGACATATCGTTTTTGACGATGTTTCCTTTGCCTATGAAGAGGACAAAGAGGTATTACACAACATTAGTTTCGAAGCTAAATCTGGTGAGGTCATTGCATTGGTAGGAAGCTCTGGTTCCGGGAAAAGCACCATTGCCGGTTTGGCGGCTACATTTTTAAATCCGCAATCTGGAATGATACACGTGGATGGCCAAGATATTTCAAAAGTGAACCTAAGCAGTTTTAGGAAACACCTAGGGGTGGTTTTACAGGATGAGTTTCTTTTTGAGGGCACCATTCGCCAGAATATACTGTTTCCTAGGCCCAATGCTTCCGAAGAAGAACTGCAAGCCGCAGTCAAAGCCGCTTATGTCAATGAATTTACGGACCGTTTCGATAATGGCCTGGAAACCTTGATCGGTGAACGGGGTGTTAAACTTTCTGGAGGACAACGCCAGCGTATCGCCATCGCTAGAGCCGTTCTGGCAAATCCAAAAATCTTGATTTTGGATGAAGCTACCTCCAATCTCGATACCGAAAGCGAGGCCTTGATTCAAAAGAGTTTAGCCGAATTAACGAAAGGGCGCACCACTTTCGTCATCGCTCACCGGT
>JBARCC010000033.1:0-1857 GCA_049793635.1 Maribacter sp.
AGCCTACGAAACGGAGGCCCTTTACGATTGGTTTATGGAGCAAAAGCTTGAGTGAATCCGAACCGATATATTATATAAATGGAGTCTCCTTCGTACCTTGAATAAAAACAGATTAATAGCTATCCTCAAAAATCTGGGTACAAACAAGCAGTACCAATTTTTCATTTAAATCTGTCGTACAGAAAACGTAAAGTTCTCCCCCGTCTTTGAGGTCTAATTTTTTTCGCACCATCGTAACCGAATCGGGAAAATTCCTTGTCGTTACATTTGCTTTTGTGATGGATAATTTTTTGAATGCCCGATTCGAATAGGGTACTGAATGCACGATTTTAAATACCCTACCTGGAAAAGTGATGTGCTCGGTTGATGTATAGAGATGAGAATGAATGTGTAATTTATCAAGATGGTGGGTCAAACCTAAGCTTTTAAAGGCGCCAGCCTTGAGTATGGCGGCATTGGGCTCATACAGATAATCTTGCGGCAACGAGAACGTGGAAACGTTTTCGTCTTCTTCGCTCCTATAAAAATTGAAACGCTCTAGGATATTTTTTGTAAAATTCACTGTTTTAATGTAAGGCTCCTGAATAAAATTCTTTTCCAGCAACCAAAGCACTTCTTTTACATCATTTGAAACGGCGACAATATGGATTTCCTTCACATGATCAAGTTGTTTCAAACCTTGGCTTAAGTCCAGTAGGGGCCCTGTTTTCACTAAAATGTTGTTGGATTTTGAGAATAGTAACGCTGAGTGTGCGGTCATATCGGGTTCGCAATCCGATAAAAAATAGACCTTCTTATGTTCAGAATCCCTTCTTGAAGGGTCAAGATAAATCCAGTCGAAACATGCATCGGTACCCTGTAAAAAGGCAATCCCATCCCCACTATGCACACCAATGGAAGAAATACCTAATTGTTTAAAATTGTGTTTTGCAATCTCCGACAGTGTTTTATTGCTATCCACGTAGGTTACCTCTTTCATAGTGCCACTGAAAGCAACACAATCTACTCCAAAGCCTGCGGTAACATCCACTAAGGTGTCGCCTCGTACCAATGACGCCTTGTACCCGGCGGTCACTTCCGATGAAGATTGAGAAAGATTACGTTTTTTTGGATAATAAATGTTTTCGGTGGCGAACCAAGTGGGTAGTTTGTGAATCGATTTGTTCTTGGATTCAATTTGAATCACCAATTCTTTAGTGGACACTTTTGGGAACGGTGATTTTTTGAGAAGTATCTTATGGGTGTCCGAATTCAGGTTTTCGTTGATAAAGACCTGAACCTCTTTTGACAGAATTTCGTCATTCACTTTTTAATCAAAGATTATGGGTAAGGGATTTTACGATTTGATTTTCCGCTAAAAACTCTTTCATGATCACTTTTATGGCCGTGTACCCGGGTACGGCCACGATCATACCTACGACCCCGAACAATAAGCCCGCGATAATGATGATCAAGAATATTTCTAAGGGATGCGATTTTACACTGTTCGAAAATATAAAGGGTTGTGAGAAAAAATTATCTATCAACTGCCCGATCAATAATCCTAGAAATACATAACCGGCTTTTGGTAAAATGACCTCACTAAAATCGGATCCTAAGTTACTGGTCATGGTCAAGGTCAGCATGACCACTCCCCCGATGATGGGTCCGATATAGGGTATAATATTGAAAAGCGCACAAAGGAAGGCGATGACCACGGCATTTTCGATACCCACTACCAAAAGCACAATCGTATAGATGAAGAATAGGATGAAAATTTGGAGCAGTAGGCCCACAAAATATCTGGAGAGGAGGCCGTTTATTTTTTCTATTGAATTGATTGTCGCTTGTTCCTTCGTCTTTGGGACAAAAATGAGT
>JBARCC010000034.1:0-2852 GCA_049793635.1 Maribacter sp.
TCCCCTTTAAAATCGTTCGTGGTGATCAAAACGCCTTCGTTGACCAACGGATTCATATGTAATAGAAGTCCGCTTAAGTAATTGCGCAGCGGCAGGTACCCTAAGGCACCGATGAGTGTCAAGAAAATACTATGGACTACATAATTGATGGCTATAAAGTCAAGAATAAATAATAGAAAGGCGACGGGTTTGAATACCAAAAGGATGTTCTGTAAAAATTGAAGCACTCTTTTGGTCATCAAACTTTTTCTAAAAAAACGCCGAATTCCTATCATTACCGCTTTAAGGACCCAAAACAAAATTAAAAGTCCAACGGTCAAGTATAAAAGACCTCTCCACGTATTAAAAGATGCTATTGTTTCCATTTATTTGAAAATTCCCCTATAGTTAAGTATTTTTTTTGCTTCGTTAAAAATTACAGGGTTTAACGATAAAAATCCCGAGGCATCACGTACAAAAACTTTGGTATTCGATAAGCGCTTAAGACCCGATTCATATCCCGAACCGTACCTTTTGCCCAAGAATCCTTTTAGCGTGCGTTCGTCTATCGTTCTATACAATAGGGCGTATTTTACGAGGATAGCCTCTTCGTTCGTGAAAAAATCTGGGAAGTACAGCGAACTTTCGTCATACAAGATCATATTATCGGATGCTAGATTCGTCCCGTAGGTCCATGCCTGCAATACCTCTCCTAGGTTGTTATCGCATCTTTTTGCTAACCGTTGAACAAGACGTTCGAATTGAAGCGGGGAAATCTGCTCCTCCTTCTCGTCCACTAATTTTCTATGGGAGGCACCGTGCCTTAATCGTACAGCCTCAAAAATTTCAGGAGTGGTACTGTAATTGAGATCTATATGCGTGGAAAAGGAACTGGAAAAGGGCAGGCGCTTATCCAAATGGGTCTGCATTAACGAAGAGACAGAGATAACCACCAAAATAGCATCAGATTCAGACTCGATGAATTTGATGATCGCCCTTACGTTGTCAAGAAGCGTAAATTCTTGATCATGCCAGAATTCTAGATGATCAATGACTACGATCGGTTTAGAATTATAGCTCGATTTTTTGATTTCACGTAATACTTCTTTTACTTCTTTTACTTCTTTTGTAGTTTTGAACTTTCTTCCCCGGTATGAAATTGAGCTATTCGGCATTACGAACAACACCTCTTTTCGTAGACTTTTTTTGACCGCTTTATTAATAAAGGTGGTTTTGCCGCTCAGGTTATCCCCAACGATCAGTATCGATTTATGAAAGCCATTGTCCCAATGCTTCAGACATTTCTCAAAAATAGCTTCCTCATTGGTTCTAGGGGTCAGAAAATGCTCTCCAAGAAAATTCTTATTCAAAAAAAGGGAATCATATTGAGCGTTTTCCTCTTTGAGCATTCTATGGAAAATACACTCGGTGGCAATTTCCAAAAGGTCCTCCGGTTTTTCAGAAATGACCCGGTCGTATGCGGTGTTCACGCTTCCGAAGAAGTTCTTTAACCGTCCCGCCCAATCGGTAAAACGATCATTGGTCTCTGCGGTATACTGGGTAATTGAATTCTGAAGGGAAACTTCTAAAAACTCTTGACGGTCATAGATCGTGGTCGCCTTGAACTCTGATTTAAGTTTGTTCGAAATGGTTTGAGAAAGTTTTTGTTGAAGCCCTATATTGGTCGCACAGGTCTGCACCACATTTTTTAACGACTGCGGCTCAATAGATGCGCTTGAAGTTAGTTCTTGGTCTTTGGCTATGACAAGACCACCTTTTTAATTGAGGATACTATGTTTCGTAAATGAGGTTAAATCGGCTTTGTACTCCCAAAGCTCGATCATCTGAGGAAGAATATTAAAGTCCATCCACTTTTTTACCGATTTCCCAAAATCAACCTTTTTTTCAACGAGCATTCCGGCTTCTGTGCCAACGGGTAGACTGGTCTTCGATAAATTATTGGTGAGTTGTGCCAGGGATTCTGCAAAATGTTCTTGGAAATTTACAGGTAATTCTAACCGATGCTCCGTTTTTTCCAACGCGTGTATCAGCGGCGCTAATTCTTCTTTACCCGTAACGTTCTCAATGTGGGTAATCGTTTCCTTGAGCTCGAAAACGATTTGCTGAGAAGATTGCAATGCCCCGTCCATTTCCTTTTTAATGCGCTTAACAAGATCTTGGAAAACCTGAACCGTTTGATGGATGATCGTATCGTTCTTTAAAATGGTGTTGAATTGTTGAACGAGCAACTCAAACTGCAGAAGGTAAGTATTCCAAGGGTTCTGAAGATGTCTGATCTTAGCGTCGATACCCCCTTTACGCTGTCCCAAACGCTCCGCCAAAATTTCTTCTTCCTTGAATTTTTGATTGAAAAATTCAACTGCTCCTATCAGTACTTTTTGTGAGGCACTACTGTGATTTAACAACGCTTCTTTCGATATAAGGCCCTCGATCTGCTTGTACTTTGCAATTTGGAGTTGTAAAAGTACATCTCGATGAATAAGCATCAGATCCTTCATATATCCAGGTAGTACATAATGAAGAAAGTAAGAAGACGCGCCCTGTTCACGCTCCACTTTTTCTAAAGATGTATATTCCTTTTGTCCAAGGGATAGATAATGCGAACATATTTTTAAGAATTGCCCATTAATGACCATGTTTAGGCTTGCGTTCGTTTCCTCCGCACCTAAAACATCATTGTAAGCCCCAAACGTTCCCGCAAGTTCGTGCACTTCCTCTTTTAAGTTATCCTTGGATTCCATTACTTCTTTTTCCATCATTGAGATAGTAAGTTTAGATCAATTATCGGTGTATTCAAATAAAAACAGATTCCTTTTTCCAAATTGATTAAAAAATGTTGAACCATTGAAGAA
>JBARCC010000035.1:0-2379 GCA_049793635.1 Maribacter sp.
ACCTTTGTTAGTAAATTTTGATGGTTCCGGTTCTACGGATGATATTGCGGTGACCGACTACTCTTGGGATTTCGGTAACGGCGAATCCGCTACGGGTGCCTTGGCTTCCTACACCTACCCTACCGCAGGAAGTTACGTTGCGACCTTAACGGTAACGGATGCAGAAGGACTCTCCGACACCGACACGATAAACATTACGGTAAGCTCCATTACGGGCAATACTGCGCCCATTGCGGTTGCCGCATCGGATGTCATGAGCGGTACGGCACCTTTGACCATCAATTTTGATGCTTCGGGGTCTTCAGATGATAATGGAATTATCTCCCATTCATGGGATTTCGGAAACGGAGATAATGGTGTTGGTTCTATAACTTCCTACACCTACCCTACCGCAGGAAGTTACGTCGCGACCTTAACGGTAACGGATGCGGAGGGTCTTTCCGACACCGACACGATAAGCATTACGGTAACTTCTGATAATCCCGAAGTAAATGAAACGGAATTAAAGGACATAATAGTTTGTCCAAACCCTGTTGGAAACGAAAATCTAAATTTTGATTTATCAGGTTTTATGGATGAATCCATAGGTTTAGGTTTTTATGATATTTATGGGAAGTTGGTTTTTCAAAATATTGTTAATAAAGACCACCCTGATAGAATAGCAATAGACGTTTCCTTTCTATCGGATGGTTTTTATCTAGTAGAAATCATAAGACTGGAGAATAACGAATTCACTTATAAAAAAATTATAAAAGCTGAAAATAGTACTGGAAATTGCCCAAATTAATCCTACTATTTCAAGCAATCAACTATGGCAATAGTTACATTTGTACTTCATAAAGGATGGCGGTACAAGTTCTAAAAACATTCATGAGAGAACGAACCTAAAAATTTAGGGGCTGAACCGAACAGAATCCGCCTGTAGATTTCTAAGAATGTAATTCTCGATGATCGAGTAAAATTTGAACTATTGAAAATTCTAATTACCGGTGCCGCGGGCTTTATCGGCTTCCATTTATCGCTTTATTTAGTAGAAAAAGGGCATTTGGTGGTAGGTCTGGACAACCTGAATGACTATTATGACCCTAAATTAAAATATGCAAGGCTGGCTGAACTTGGGGTTTCAATAGATGAGAACTCTTCAACGCACGGTCATTCCCAAAGTACCCTGTTTCCAAATTTTACGTTTGTAAGGTGCAGTCTCGAAGACGGTGAACGCATGCGTGCGCTGTTTGAGACTACCCCATTTGACCTGGTCTGTAATCTCGCCGCCCAAGCAGGGGTACGCTACAGTCTTGAACATCCAGAGGACTATATTAGCAGTAACATCGTAGGATTTTTGAATGTTTTAGAAGGATGTAGAACGACCAACGTTCCCCATTTAATTTATGCCAGCAGTTCTAGCGTCTATGGCAATAGTACCAAAACACCCTTTAAAACGACGGATAGGACCGATAGTCCCGTGAGTTTGTATGCAGCGACTAAGAAAAGTAATGAGCTGATGGCCTATACGTATAGTCATCTTTATGGTTTTAAGACAACCGGATTACGCTTTTTCACCGTATATGGTGCATGGGGTCGACCGGATATGGCCTATTTTAAATTTGCCAAATCCATTTTAAGGAACGAAGCGATTCCTGTGTATAACCATGGAAACCTTGAAAGGGATTTTACCTATATCGACGATATCATTAAAGGAATCGAACAAATCATTACTAAAGGATTTATCGGCAATTCGGAAAATGAGAACAATGCGGTCTATAATTTAGGAAATGGACATCCAGTACAGCTTATGGATTTTATTGGCGTATTGGAAAAGGAATTGGGCCGAAAGGCAACCCTCAACATGTTATCAATGCAAGACGGGGATGTATATCGCACTTGGGCCGATGTTGAGGAATTAAAACAGAACTATGGGTATATCCCGAGCACGACCATTACCAAGGGTCTAAAAGAGTTCGTAAAGTGGTATATGAATTTTTATAAGGAGGAATCGTAAGTACATTAACGTTATATGAACAAGGTTACCATTGTTAGACACGCTGTGGTGAGATTATAAATATAGAATACATGAAAATAGGAATAATTGGATTAGGATATGTGGGTCTTCCGTTGGCCGCATTATTTGCAACAAAATATAAGGTGGTCGGGTATGACATCAATCAAAAAAGGGTTGATGAAATTGCTTCGGGCAAGGATACCACGCTAGAACTTTCAGATTTGGATTTAGGAAAAGTATTGGTGACCACTTGGGCTTCAAAAGAAAAAGGACTTATCTGTACGACGAACTTGAATGATTTAGCAGATTGCAACTATTATGTTATCACGGTGCCTACTCCTGTAGACGATACCAAGAGACCCGTATTTACGCCATTGATT
>JBARCC010000036.1:0-16187 GCA_049793635.1 Maribacter sp.
GGTGTTACCGTGGAAGGGCCTTTTAAGCCTGAGTATTACAGGTTATAATTCAACCTATTTCCCATAAAAAATGCCCTGAGAACTTCTGGGCATTTTTATTTTGTAAAAGAAACGCTACTAGTTTTCAGCTAGCATGCCTTCTAAATAATAACAATCCGTTTGCTCTTTCAATTGGGCTAAGCCTTCTTCCTTAGTGCTCATCGGATCGATTTTTACTTCTTTTCCGTTCGGCATATAAACAATATAAAAACCTTCTTCAAATGAGGATAATTTAATGATTTCGCCATTTGGCCGAATTGCATTCCATGATTTTTCGCTCGGGGTATACACCAAATCGATTTTCTTTCCTTTTTTTGGTCCTTCAACTACGGTTACCTGCATTCTGTTTTTAGAAGCGATCATCTCGAACGTATTTCCATCACGTTCTACCATTTGGGTTTCTTGTTCCCCTTCGTTCATTGCGATCGGGTTTGACCCGCTCCAAAATTCGATAACGTTAAAAATGATGGTATCTCCTAAAAAGAATAATCCGTAGACAGGTATAATGTTCAATCCCCAAAAAACGAGGTTGTTGACAAACTTGCTGTCTGAGATATCCTGGTTCCAATCCTTAAGATTGTTGAACGCGCTAAACGAACCTAAACAGCTCGAAAATAATAGGGTGCTGGCCATGGCCACGCAAATGATTGATTTTTTCATGTGTGTTTTGTTTAAAATTATACTTGAATATAGCATTATAGAATTAATTTAGGTTCTTCTAAAGGACAAAAAATTGTCCTTAAAAATTTCATCCTGCAAAGAAGGCATACTTCTTCAACATAAAATTTGCCCTGAACAACCATAAAAATAGAAATTTGCACCCGTAAGGTTACATCTTGTCATTTACGACACTTTAAAGAAAACATGTACCCCTTTCTTTAATAAATGCGATATTTACAACCTTAACGTATTACAATGAAAATTTTATTGACAGGTGCCACTGGAACCTTAGGTTCTCAAGTTTTATTTTCATTATTGGAAGAGAAATTTTCCCATATTGAAAAGCTATACCTGCCTGTACGGGAAAAGAAATCCGTTTCTTCAAAAAAACGTGTGTTAACGATGCTGAAAAGTGAATATGCACCGACTTTCATAAAGAAAAATCTTCCCGAGATACTTAATAAACTTTCAATCCTGTCAGGAGATGATATTTTAAAACCAGCTCGATTTCTTAAAGGGGGACGTATTACGCATTTTATTCATTCGGCAGGTTTTGTGAATCTTTCTACATTACCGGAAGCAAAGGAAGATATTTTCAAAGAGAATTTCGAGTTTACCAAAACCATTTTTGAGGCCTACGCTTTGTGTATAGATAAGTTCATCTACATAAGTACCGCGTTTTCAGCAGGAAATATTGGCGGGATAATTGACAATGATTACTTACGCAAGTCCCCAAGTGCTCACAGGAATCATTATGAAGCATCGAAATTTGCGTCAGAGCAATACTTGGCGACTGCTGGTGCAAAACTGAAGGTACCCGTACAAATATTGCGGCCGAGCGTTCTAGGAGGCAACATCATCAACACCCCTAGTTTTTTCATTTCTAAATACATGGTGTTCTACTTATTCGCTAAATTCTTCCACCGAATTACAACCGAA
Organism: Maribacter sp.; assembly: GCA_049793635.1. Lineage (GTDB taxonomy): Bacteria > Bacteroidota > Bacteroidia > Flavobacteriales > Flavobacteriaceae > Maribacter. Next base: position 1,639 of record JBARCC010000036.1, read on the forward strand.
GAACCTGTTCGTATCATGGCCCATGAAGATAGCGGGCTGAATATCATTCCCACGGATTATGCTGCAAAAGTCATCGTAACCGTTTTCGATACGGCTATCGAGCAACTAAATATTGTACATTCCAAGACTACCCACATTGCTAAGGGAATTTCTAAAATATTGGAAACGGTCGCATTTGATAATTTTAAACTTACCGCAAACGTAATTTCCACCGCAACTGGTTTTGATTCTAAACTTGAGAAATTTTATTACGATACCATTGGGGTACACATTACCCCATATTTAACCTCGAAACCCTGTGAGTGGGACACGACGGTTCTCGAGCAAATTTTACCGATACCCCACTACAACTTAGAGGAATATTTGGGGAATACAATCAAATTTGCCAAGGCGAACGAGTTTCGTAACCAACGCTGGTAGTTAAGACGCTAAAACGATTGTTCGATGCGTTATTGATTTTATCCTAATAAGTACCTCCGCTTTCTAGACCTTCGTTCCATTTTCTAACAAACTCATCGGACCATGCATCCCACCCTATCGTGGATAAGGTCCAAAGTGCTATACCAACAATGATGAGGTTTACAACAATTCCGATGATGGCCATAATCTTCCCCTTTTTTATCTTTTCGATATTGGAATAGACTTCGGGATTCGCATTATATAAATTTTCAGATTTACGTGCCAAAATAAACGCTATCAACGCTGGGAGAATCCCGATGCCGGCAAAGCAAAAAATGAAAAAACTTAATAGCGCAAGTAGATATATGGCTGTAGCATTGGGTAAATTTGTAGTAGTCATTTGCTTGGTTTTCCTTAAAAATAATACTTTAACGTTTCACATTTAAGTGAAGAGGAAATTTTTATAAAACTGCCTTAAACGATAAAATAGGTTCTTTTAAGATTTATCTTTGTTAGCCTAAATCATAAAGTATGGTCATTTTTATTGATATGGATGAGGTTATCGCTGACACCTATGGGGCTCATATTGATGTCTATAATACAGAATTTAAGGGGGAGCTTACCAAAGATTCGTGTGCAGGAACAGAGGTTTGGCGCATGGTGCCCGAAGCGCATCAAGAGAGCGTTCGCAAGCACGCGGCCAGGCGCGGTTTTTTTCGTGAATTGAAGGTTATCCCGAACAGTCAAGAGGTACTTGCCCAGCTTGCAACTAAACATGAGGTCTACATCGCTTCGGCGGCGATGCAATTCCCAAATTCACTAGAAGAAAAAAGTGAATGGTTGGATGAACATTTCCCGTTCATTCCATGGCAAAATAGAATACTCTGCGGACATAAGCATATTTTAAAGGGAGATGTACTGATTGACGATAGAAGTTACAATCTTGAACATTTTGACGGTAGGGGCTTACAGTTTACCTCACCCCATAACGTAAACACGACCGGTTTTGAACGGGTAAACAATTGGCTTGAAATAAGTAAAAAGTTATTGTAGCCCCAATTTCCCCAAATCATAAAAATAAAAGTTCTTTTCGTCGCTCATGGCCACGAGAAGTCCGTTGGTAAGGGTTTTATTTAAAGGGGCAGTATTGAATTCAAATTCGTCGCTCCATTCTGTCTCTACGTTATCCAAACCAAAGTCATTATCATTGCCAGATGCGGAAACCATCCATCCAAATGTTCCATTTTCAGAACGATCCCCAATCAGAAAAGAACCGTTTAAAATTCGTTTGTCACTCATTTAATTGATTCCAGAAGCTGCCGTCGCTGAAATCCTAAAGCCCTGTGGCGCAGTTCTTGTCACCAAGTTTACCGAGCCTCTCAAAGCATCGGCATCCATACCTGGCGTGACCGCCTCATTGACTTATATCGTCTGTATCATGTCTGACGGAATCAAATTCATCTGCACATTCCTATAATCCCCTTTAGCGGACGGAATACGACCACCGTTCAAAGTGACAACATTCAACTGGGGAGAAAGACCACGTACAATTGTATTTCTCGCCTGCCCTTGATCCACTTGCATCGTAATTCCTAGAATCAGTTTTACCGCATCGCCGATATTCCCGTTAGGGAATTTACCGATTTGATCGGTCGATACTACAGTGGTGATATTTAGATTCGCCTTTTGGGTATTCAACGCTTTGGATTGGCCGCTCAACCCATATCCGGTAACTTCGATCCCGTCCAGCTCCATACTTTTGGGGGCTATAAACAAAGAAGCTTCTGCAGTTTTATTGGCGATTACGGAAACCTCTTGTTCAAGGTTCATCTATCCTAAATACCATTCGCTCAACGTATTGGCCCCCCCGGGTATACCGATCAGTGTAAATCTACCATTAAAATTAGAAATTTTGCCTCTGGCCAAAATGGAAATCATCACATTTACTCCGGGTAGGTAGATACCGTTTTCATCTGAGATGGTGCCTTGAATATTCCCCGTTTGAGACGTTCCAACGAAGGGTAGTATGAACAAGGCGAAAAAGCAAACGAGGTTTTTCATAGTGCTAAGTAGTTGATATTTGCCCACAAAGAGATGAAGCACCAATACAAAAGATGTTTCGTTTATTTTTAGTTTAATTTTAAACTACTGCGCTTTTGACTTGATTTGAACTGTACTTAACGTTGGGGTAACAAAAAACCCTCACCGTGACCGGAGAGGGTTTATATTATGAACATGGTATTGACTATGCCTCAAAAGGCTCGATGGAAACAAAAGACTTTCCACCCGCTTTTTTCTCGAACTTCACCAAACCGTCGATACGGGCATGTAATGTATGGTCTTTACCCGCATATACATTTTCACCAGGATTATGCCTTGTTCCTCTTTGCCTTACGATAATATTACCGGCGGTAGCTGCTTGACCACCAAAAATCTTAACCCCTAATCGTTTCGATTCTGATTCCCTACCGTTTTTTGAACTACCTACACCTTTCTTATGTGCCATTGTCTATCGTTTTATTATATTGTACTTAATGGATATGCCTTATTTAGCAACACCACCATCTAATTCATCTTGCCACTTTTGCAACTCGTCCCATTTACCCTCAGCAGCCATTTTAGCTTGTGCTGGCCAGGTATCGGTAACATGATTGCCTCTTACCTCTGAAATTATTTCATCGATTTTCGCTGCATCTAGTTTTGCCAATGCTGCAAATGTAGTGATTCCGGCCTCGTTCAAGGTCTCCGCTATTTTTGGACCGATACCTTCAACTTTTTTCAAATCGTCCCCTTTGGCGGTAACTTTCTTAGCTTTTGGCTTTGATGCCACAGATTCTTGTACCGGTGCAGCTTTTCCATCGGCTTTCTTCGCTTTAGGTTCTGCCTTTTTGGACTCCGATTTCTTTGCCCCTTTCCCCGTGATGGACTCTATAACGACCTCCGTTAAGGATTGGCGGTGTCCATTTTTCTTTCTGTAGCCTTTACGTCTCTTTTTATGGAAAACGATTACTTTGTCACCCTTAAGGTGTTTAACGACTTTAGCCTCTACTGCGGCTCCGTCTATAGCCGGGGCGCCAACGGTAACGTTCGATCCATCTACCAAAAGAAGAACATTGTCAAAAGTGACATTTTTACCTTCCTCTACCTGTAAACGGTGAACGTACACTTTCTGGTCTTTTGCAACTTTAAATTGCTGCCCTGCCATCTCTACAATTGCGTACATATGTTTAAATGTAATAATTAAACCTGATGGATTTTTTCCATAGGCGGGTGCAAATATACTGCTAACTGGTGAATTTGCAAATGTTTTTTCCTGATTTTAACCTTGATTGCGTTTCGGGGTATTCCTGCTTTTGAAAAGCTGCATAAACGATAGCGTTAACACCAGCGTCGTGGAAAATCCCATGATGGCTACCACAAAGAAAACAATGGCCTCAAAACTCCTATATTCGCCGGCCCATTGTGTAGAAAGCAGTTCCAGATACCCAGGCTGTAGTTCTTCGGAATAAATAGCAAAGAACAACGTAAAAATTAAGGTAGCTACGCCCCCAGTGGTCAACCCGGCCAAGAACCCGCCGCTGTACCTAAAATCGTCACCCATTTTTATTTTATAATACTTTATGGCCTCGTAAATAGCAAAACCGGTGATGACCCCGTTGAACAGGCTATAAAAAACATTGGTGTGCAACCCCAAAAGCGATAAAATTAAAAAATAGGCAATCAGCGAGCCACTGGCCGCAATGCCGAAACGTACAGGTAATGCAAATATCTTCATGATCGATTCTTTTGGTTCTGTCTACAAAATTAAGATAAAAAATAAACAATGTGGGTCTTATAATAAATTGTTAAAGAAAAATGTAACTACGGATTATACCTACAAAAATGTATTTTAGTGTAACACTTTATACGTTTCTGGCACTAACAATAAAAGTCAGGACATTTTTAACTAAACACTATTTAGATGAAAAAGAAATTACTTATGGCTTCGGTCATTCTAATTACAGGTATAGGCGCTACAGCGCAAGAGGTCAGCTACGAGGAGTATGATTTGGATAACGGTCTTCATGTTATTCTTCATCAAGATAAAACGGCCCCAATAGTCACCACTTCGGTAATGTACCATGTTGGTGGAAAAGATAGAACGGAAGGCCGTACAGGCTTTGCGCACTTATTTGAGCACTTATTGTTCGAGGGTACCAAAAATATTGAAAAAGGCAAATGGTTTGAAATCGTTGCTTCCAACGGGGGCACCAATAATGCAAATACCACACAAGACCGCACCTATTATTATGAAGTTTTCCCATCTAACAATTTGAAGTTGGGACTATGGATGGAATCCGAACGTATGTTACACCCTATTATTGAACAAGGCGGTATCGATACCCAGAAAGAAGTGGTTAAGGAGGAGAAACGATTACGCTATGACAATTCCCCCTACGGTCAGTTTTTACCGGTACTTGGAGAGCATTTGTTCGATAAACATCCGTACAAAGACCCCAATATCGGTTACATGAAAGATTTGGATGCCGCTACCCTTGCGGATGTCATCGCCTACAATAAGAAATATTACGTTCCTAATAACGCGGTACTTGTTGTTGCAGGGGATATTGATCTGGCAGAAACAAAGAAATTGATAAAAGACTATTTTGGCCCCATTCCCAAGGGCGAAGCAATTGCAAGAAATTATCCTTCAGAAACACCCATAACCGTTCAGAAAAATGCGAAGGCCTACGACCCTAACATTCAGATTCCTGCTTCTATGATTGCGTACCGAACCCCAGGTTTTAAGAATAGGGATGCCTATGTTCTCGATATGGTTTCAACCTATTTGTGCGATGGTCCTTCATCTCAATTATATAAGAAAATGGTGGATGACCAAAAACAGGCCCTTCAAGTAGGAGCTTTCAACATTTCACAAGAGGACTATGGCATGTACGTCGTATTTGGCCTACCTGTTGGTGAAACCAGTTTGGAAACCCTTACTACAGAAATGGAAGAAGAAGTTGAAAAGGTAAGAACCACCTTAATATCTGAAAAAGATTATCAAAAATTACAGAATAAGTTTGAAAACCAGTTCGTAAACTCAAATTCCAGCATCGAAGGAATTGCAAACTCCTTGGCCAGGTACCATCTATTGTATGGCGATACCTCTTTAATAAACAAAGAGATAGACATCTACCGAGCTATTACCAGGGAGGATATAAAGGAAGTAGCCAGCAAATACCTCAACCCTAATCAAAGACTTGTTCTGGAGTATTTACCAAAAGAAAACACAGCAAACTAAAAACAAGATGAAAAAGACATATATAGCATTAACAGCATTTTTAATGGTACTGGCAGTACAGGCACAGGTAGACCGTACCGTAATGCCTAAACCAGGACCGGCTCCTGAAATAAATTTAAGTGATCCGGAAAGTTTTGAGTTGAACAATGGCCTTAAGGTGTTGGTGGTCGAAAACCATAAGCTGCCAAGGGTCTCGATACAACTTACGATAGATAATCCACCCATACTAGAGGGGGAAAATGCTGGGGTTAGCAGCTTAACGGGAAATCTTTTGGGGAATGGTTCCAAGAATATTCCTAAAGATGAATTTAACGAAGAAATAGATTTTCTGGGAGCAAGGTTAAGTTTTGGCTCGCAAAGTGCGTACGCAAGTTCTCTTTCTAAATATTTTCCCAGAATGATGGAGCTTATGGCCGATGCTGCCATTAATCCTAATTTCACCCAAGATGAATTTGAGAAGGAAAAAGCCAAATTGATTACAGGGCTAAAAACGGAAGAAAAAGATGTTTCCGCTATTGCCGGTAGAGTACAAAGAGCATTGGCCTATGGTAAAGACCACCCATATGGTGAGTTTACTACGCCAGAAACGGTGAATAATGTTACCCTTGCGGATGTTGAGGAATTTTATAGGGATTATTTTGTACCCGCAAATGCGTACTTGATCATTGTTGGCGATGTAGACGTTGCATCGGTAAAAGAACTTACTGAAACACATTTTACCCCTTGGACCAAAGCGGTTCCTCCCAGTTTCAGTTACTCAAACCCGAAAAACGTACCCAATACGCAAATTAACTTTGTGGATATGCCCAACGCAGTGCAGTCCGAAATTTCTGTCCAGAACATTGTGGACCTTAAGATGAAAGACGACGATTACCTTCCCGTGTTAGTTGCCAATCAAATTCTTGGTGGCGGTGGTGAAGGCCGGTTGTTTTTAAACCTTCGTGAAGATAAAGGATATACCTATGGTTCCTACTCTTCCATTAATGACGATAAGTATGCGGCATCGAGGTTTAGGGCAACAGCTTCTGTCAGGAACGCGGTAACGGATAGCTCAGTGGTAGAAATCCTTAAAGAGATTGATCTCATCAATACCACTCCCGTAAGTGCACAAGAATTGAAGAATACCAAAGCAAAATACGCCGGACGGTTCATTATGGCATTAGAGGACCCACAGACCATAGCACGATATGCCTTGAATATCGAAACTGAAGACCTTCCAAAAGATTTTTATAAAACGTACTTAGAACGTTTGGAAAAAGTAAGTATAGCGGACGTTGAAAATGCTTCCAAGAAATATTTTAATACGAACAATGCTAGAGTAATCGTCGTTGGGAAAGCAAGTGATGTTCTCGAAAATTTAGAAAAGGTGATGTATAAAAATAAAGTATTACCTGTACTATTTTTCAATAAAAAGGCGGAAAGAACGGAAGCACCCAGCAATGAAATCGCCATACCGGAGGGAATCACGGCAGAAACGGTAATTGAAAAATATCTGGAAGCCATAGGTGGGAAGTCCACCTTAGAAGAGGTAACATCCTTTTCCATGGCCGCAGCGGCCGAGATGCAGGGAATGAAGTTACTTCTTGAAGTTAAAAAAACGGATGAAAACCAATTCGTTCAAGATGTGAAGATGATGGGTAATTCTATGAGCAAGCAGGTGTTGAATGGCAATACAGGATATGTAGTCGCCCAAGGGCAGCGAAAAGATTTTACCGAAGAGGAGATGTCCAAAATGAAGGAGGAAGCTACCCTTTTTCCTGAACTCAGCTATGTAGCAAGCGGCACCATCGCCTTCGAAGGAACAGAAATGGTAGGTGACAAGAGTGCCTACAAAGTGAAGATCAGTGACGCTAAAACCAATTTTTACGACGTAGAGACCGGCCTAAAACTTCAAGAAATTACAGTTGCCGAGGCGCAAGGTCAACAGATGACCAGTACTTCTAATTTTGAAGATTATACCGAAGTATCCGGGATATTATTTCCCTTTAGATTGATACAGACCGTAGGACCTCAAACTTTTGAGTTCGTTGTTTCCGAAATCAAAGTAAATGAAGGGGTTGCTCCTGCAGATTTTGAATAAGGCACTGATCAGTTAGAACCAAAAACCCGCTCCAAGGAGCGGGTTTTTGGTTTAGGATCATACCTCTAAATTTCCAGATTTCTTTAAAAAGTTTTAAGACTACTATCTTATCTTTCTTATCTTAGCCTCGCCAATGATAATCCCCATATCCACCTCGGGGTCGCCGGTGTAATTCACGTTGGTCTCCCCATAACAGGTCACCTTTAATCTTTCGGATACCTGTATCCGAAAGTTACTCTCGCCGTAAGCCGTAATCTTCGTTTCCAAGGCGTGCATACCCACCGTGTTCACCTCGCTTTCCCCATATGCCCTGAACACCTGTCGGTCAATGGTCCCTTTTTCGATTTCTAAATAACTACTGCCATAAATGGCAACGGTAAGGTCCTCAATATCGACCTCCTCAAGATATACCTTGGTCTCCCCATATAACTGTATTTTAAAATCAGAAGCTTTCAATGGTGATGTACTTCGTACGATTTCTTCTCCTCTAATGGATAAATTCTTAAGCTTTTTATACGTAATGGTCGCCGTAACTATAGTCCCATTATACAACGATTTTGTTCCTCGCCATTCGTTATTGGAGACCCGCTCTGATTTCGTGACCACTTTTGCGCCATCCAAATACAACCGCAGGGTATTTCCCTCTACCTCAACATTGATTTTATCCATGGGAACTTTGGCATTTTCGATGACGACCATTTCTTGGTCCCCTTCCACTAAATTCACCTCTATGTGCGGACTCACAATTATTTTTTCAAAAGAACGGACTTCAATCGTTTTGTCCTGAGCGGTGATGGTTCCAACGACTAGCATCACTACAAGAAGGTTGACTATAGTTTTTTTCATGATCGTGTTTGTTTATTCATTTTGATAAAGACTACCCTTTTGTCATATTGTTACAGTTATCTGACTTTTTCAATATACCGGACTCATCTTGATTTACCCGCAAATTTCGCTCTTGCTAGCCAGCAGGCGGGCTCGCTTGCGGACATTAACTCAAGATGGGTTCGGTAATTTCCTTTTCCTGTTTACCAACCAAACCCCGAACAGAATGATCAGTCCTCCAAAAAATTGATGCGCGGTAATCCGTTCCCCGTCCAACAATCCCCATAATACGGCGACCAGAGGAATCAGGTAGGTAACGGAAGCGGCGAATACCGGGCTCGATAACTGTATCAATTTATTAAAAAGAATATTCGCGACGGCAGTACCCATTAAAGCTAGTGCAAGCAGGTACCACACCGCATCGTGCATGGCCTGGTTGCTAGCGAACTCTTTAAATAGACCTGTATTTATCAATACGAGCAGGCCGGGTATGCAAGCGACCCCGAAACTGGCCGTAGTAACCGCTAACGGGGTCAAATGCGAAAGTTTTGTCTTTATAATGTTGATATTGAACGCATACCCTAAAGCAGAAAAAATGATGAAAAGAGAATACCAGTAATTCTGATCTGGTTTAAACTCCATCCCTGCAACGATCAACACCACCGTGCCTAAAAGTCCGACAACGACCCCTACGATTTGATTGCGTCTAAACGCCAGGCCAAACAATGCGATACCCACCAATGTTGTGAACAAAGGCGCTACAGAATTCAAGATCGATGTGACACCGCTATTGATCTCTGTTTGGGCGATAGCGAAAAAGAATGGCGGAAAAAACGAACTGCACATTCCAGCGATCGCCACCCACAGCCAATCCTTTTGCCGAAGTGTGGTCAAGGTCTTGAACCCAATGAGAAACAAAGCTGCCGATGCAAAAACGATCCGTAGACCGCCCACTTGTAAGGGTGTAAAACCAAGGAGGGACCTTTTAATCAGTATGAACGAAGAACCCCAAATCAAGGACAGCACGATCAAATACACCCACTTTTGCTCTATCCCTTTCATCAACTTTTTTTAGTGTACTGCAAATGTTACTCTTTTTTGACAACTAACTGTCGGTTCAACCTTTTATCTCCCTCAACTACGACCCACTTTTATTTTTTGGCATCCAGCCTAAATGCCTTTTTCTTATTTGGTATCTTTACCCAAGGGTTTAAATAGCACAGATTAGCCTTCGTAAAAAAATTAAAGGATTCCAAAATGAATAAAATACTGCTTTCCATTGCTCTTATACTATGTATATCCGTGAATTGCCTAGCACAGGAAACTACTTTAACGACCGCGACGATAGAGCCGGCGAAATCAGTTAGCGCAATCGTTGAGATTGAGGGCATGGCGTGCCAAGAAGGATGTGCCGACGTGATAAGTGCCCATTTGAACGAGGTAGAAGGCGTAAGCCATGCAGAGGTAAGTTTTGTGGATAAAAGCGCTAAAATAACTTTTGACCCAACAGTAACCTCAATAGGTAACATCGAAAAGGTAATTACGGATACTAAAGTTAAAGCGTATGTGTATACCATTCGTAAAGTAACCCTACAGTAAAACGAACCCACATGAAAAAAAACCTATTGTATCTATTCGCAGCACTCCTGTTTGCGTTCAATTCTTGCAAAACCGAAAAAAAGGAAGAAGGACCATCGCAAATGCAACAGGTCATGGCCATACATGATGAGGTGATGCCGAAAATGGGCACCATCGGTAAATTGGTGGGCAAACTTAAACCCATGGCAGATTCTCTTGGGTTAGATTCCCCTCAGGGAAAAGCCATGGTCGACCTTCAGGAAGCCAATAAAGCCATGATGGATTGGATGCAAGACTTTGGCAACACGTTCGATTCTGATGAAATTTTAAATGGTAAAGAATTGACCGAAACTAAAAAGGAGCAACTGGACGAGGAAGAACAAAAGATCAAAAAGGTGAAAGAAGCCATCAACACCAGTATTGAAAGGGCACAAGCGCTAATAGAAAAATAAAGCCATCGAATTCATAACTTGGCCTAGTCTCAGAACCCGTGGCATTTTTTAAAATATATCAATAGAAATCCAACCACCATTTTTCCGTTAAATCCTCCTCATTCTGAATGTAAATGGGCTGCCCGATTTTCGGTGTAATCATGTCGATACCTAATTCTTTCGCTTTTCTGGAGACCCGCTCTACAGGTTCTGTCCAAGGGTGCGTTGCCAATTTAAAGGCGGCCCAGTGAATGGGCATCATGCGAAGTGCCTTTACATCGACACTCGCCTGGGCTGTTTCCTCAGGCATCATATGTATCTCTTTCCACATCTCATTGTATTGACCACATTCCATCATGGCGAAATTGAAAGGACCGTACTTTCTGCCAATTTCCTTAAAATGCGCTCCATAACCGCTATCGCCACTAAAGAAGATATTCTCGCTTTCCGTTTTTATGATCCACGAACTCCATAGGGTATTTCCCTTATCGCCAATGCCCCTTCCTGAAAAATGTTGCGCGGGCGTACAGACCAATCCTAATCCGAGATAGGCAGTGGTCTCCCACCAGTCCATCTCAACAATATCCGTTTCCTTAACTCCCCATGAAGTGAGGTGTGCCCCTAAACCTAATGGCGTAAAGAACTTTGTTACCTTATGTTTTAAACGCATTACCGAACTGTAATCCAAATGGTCATAATGGTCGTGCGAGAAAATGACCGCATCTATTTTGGGCAGTTGTTCGACAGACAATGGTAGACTTTTACTAAAGCGCGCCGTACCAAATAGTGGATTAGGTGCGGGTACTTCCCCGAACATGGGGTCGATCAAGATATTTTTATCTCCTGTCTGCACTAAAAAGGTGGAATGTCCAAACCAAATCAATCGGGTGGGCCCCCTGTAATCGGCAATTGCCATTGAGTCCATTTTTTCGACCGTGATTTCCTTTTCGGGTAGGGTATGGGGCTGGTTTGAAAAATAGCCTTTGGTCGACTTAAGTAGATCCTCAAATGACATCTTCATATCCACACCCCCTAGGTTGCTGAACTTTCCATCGTTATAGTTTGGGGAGCTTGCGAAACGATCTCTTTGCTTTTGGGTCGGGCTACTCCCGAATTGGGGACTTAAGGTTAGGTACAAAAAAACACCTAGGACTAAGGCAACAACTAGACTCACAATAATCAATAGCATCTTTTTAAGTACTTTTTTCAAGGGTGATCGTTACGATGGGAGAAGCAAATAGTGTGTTCTTAAAAAGGCAAATTCCCTAGATCTACATTTCCACCGGAAATGATGACCCCTATTTTTTTACCTTTAAAATCGTTTGGGTTATTAATCGAAGCTCTGATCACAGCCGCTACGGTTACCGCACTCGAAGGTTCAATGACCATCTTCATCCGCTCCCAGACCAGTCGCATAGCCGCTACTATTTCTTCTTCGGTTACCCTTATAATTTCGGTAACGTGTTCTTTGATGATCGGGAAATTCTTGTCGCCAAGGGTCGTTTTAAGGCCGTCGGCAATCGTGTTTACAGATTGATTATCTTCTATTTTTCCGCTCAACAAAGAGCGGTACGCATCATCGGCCTCAAAAGGTTCTCCGCCGTACACCTTACATGCGTTTCCGAAAAAACGGGCCGCCAGTGCCGAGCCTGCAATGAGACCGCCACCACCAACCGGACAAAAAATATAGTTGAGATCGGGTTCTACTTCGAGCAATTCCTTTGCTGCCGTGCCCTGCCCTAAAATTACCTGCTCGTCATTGGATGGGTGAATAAAGGTAGCTCCCGTTTTTTCGGCTATTTCATCTGCCAAGGCCTGTCTAGCGGCAACCGTTGGGGCACACTCATAGATTGATCCTCCGTACTCGAGCACCCCGATTTTTTTTACCCGGGGTGCGGTATCGGGCATTACGATGTGCGCAGTTATTCCAATACTTTGGGCGGCCAATGATAGGGCCTGTGCGAAATTACCGGACGAATGCGTTACGACCCCTTTCGCACGGAGGTCTTCGGGCAATTGTAAAATAGCATTGGTGGCTCCCCTAATTTTGTAGGCCCCTGCACGTTGAAAATTTTCACATTTAAAATATACCGACGCGCCGATCTTTTTGTCTATCAATCTAGAAGTTAGGATGGCGGTATTATGGACGTAGGGCTTTATTCTTTGATGGCATTCCAACATATCCTGCTCTTTCATATCGTGCTATGCTATTTCCATTGAAGGGTTTCTATGATTCCCCTGATGTCGTTCTGAAGATATGCGGCTGCCGGTAAAATAGAATCGTAGTTGGGCTTGGTGTAGAAATATACAGAACCGGTTAAAAAATGGTTGGTACTATCCGTTACAAAAAATTGTGATTGGGAAGCCGCATCTCCCTGTACTTCGAACAAAGCTCCGTATACCTTTTCATTAGGGTTTACATAGGGTTGTTCCACGATATTATCGGCCTTTGCGGCGTGTTCGTAACTCAACCGTTTTGAATCTTTGATCAATTGGTCTAAATTATTGTCTATTCTTTTGTAACTCAGAAAAATAGCTCCTTTCATGTCTGGGTAGCCAATGGTGTAGGCGTTCTGGCCACTGATTTTTGCGTTGGCAAGTTGGTTGTACCTAAAACTAAACTGTTCTGCATCGAACTCCACCAATGTACCCTGTGGATATTCCAACCGCATTTTAGCCCTTGGTTTTGGGATGGGCTCCTCTTTACAACCGACCACTATCAGTAGTGCAAAAAGAAAAAAAATGAAATTCTTAGACTTCATGGGGCAAGGTTACTTTTATCTGTTTTATTCGTTTTCTATCCATTGCTTCCACAACGAAAATATAGGTGTTGAATATAATCTTCTCTCCGCGTTTGGGGAAGCTTCCGGCCTTTTCCAATACAAAACCAGCAAGGGTTTCGGATTCTCCCTTGTTCTCCTCAAAATACTCGGTATCCCCCAATTTTATCACTCTGTAAAAATCCTTTAGAGGGGTCTTTCCTTCGAACACATAGTTGAACTCATCCAATTTGGAAAAAATCAAATCTTCGTCGTCAAACTCGTCGCTGATGTCCCCAACGATTTCCTCAATAATGTCCTCCAACGTAACCAAACCAGAAGTACCACCGTACTCGTCTACAACAATGGCCAAGTGGTTCTTCTTTTCTTGAAATTCTGACAATAAATCGTCGAGCTTCTTATTTTCAGGCACAAAGTAGGGTTCTCGGATCAAGGTCATCCAATTAAACGTCTTGCGATCCAAATAGGGCAGTAAATCCTTAACGTACAATACGCCTTTGACGGTATCTATATTTTCCCCAAAAACCGGTATACGGGAGTAGCCGTTCTTTTTTATTTCTCCGATGACCTCTGGAAATTTCATTTGTTCATTGAGGGCAAAAATATCGATACGAGGCCGCATTACCTGTTTTGTATCGGTATTGCCGAAGGTAACGATACCTTCCAGGATCTTTTTTTCCTCTTTGGTAGTATCGCCATGTGAGGTTAGGTCTAATGCCTGTGACAAATGATCGATACTCAGATTTGATTTCTGCTTCCCTAGTTTATTGTATAAAAATAAGGTGCCTGACCGCATCGGTAAACTCAGCGGTGAAAAAATAAAATCGAGGACACGTAGCGGGTAGGCCATCAAATAGGAAAAACTCCTTCTATTTCTATTGGCGTATACTTTAGGCAAAATTTCACCGAACATCAATATCAAAAAGGTAGCAACGACGACTTCTAATAGAAAGCGGACAGATACCAGCCCGAAAAGAACCTGGTTGACCGTTGAAAAAAGTGTTTCGCCAATAATGCTAAAAAGAAGTACCACTCCAATATTGATGGCGTTATTGGCGATGAGGATGGTCGCCAATAATTTTTTCGGTCGTTCCAATAGCTTTATAAGAATACTGCTTTTTGCGGATTTATCCTCCTGCAATTCCTTGATCTCGGTCGGAGAAAGACCGAAC
>JBARCC010000037.1:0-3643 GCA_049793635.1 Maribacter sp.
GGGTACTTCCGCCCCCGGAAGAGGCATCCCCAAGAAGTATGGTTTTTAGACCTACACGAGCCAAACTCTTAAAATCGATACCGTCATGTTCATAAAAACGTTCATCTTCGATAGCGATCAGGGCTTCGGTCAAATGCTTTGGAACCTCTTGAAAGGTCACCGGCTGGCGATCATAGAGGAAGTATTTACCTATGAGAACGCTATCGGCGGTAAAGACCTCCGATGCCGTTTGATGCTCAAAAGTCGATAATTCTTTTTTGGAAGGGAGTTTTCCGAATAGGCCTGCATAAATACTTAGGATAAACAGCATTGCCAGACCGAAAATTACTAAGCTAACGACTCCGATTCCCTTAAGAATTTTAGTTTTATTTCTTTTTAAAAAAGATGATTTTTGATTCATGCCCGCAAGGTCTTATTTATTATTCACCTTACCAGAGATTTAACAATACCTTAAAATTTGAAGCCTTATTTTTGGACAAAATTTTGAGTATGAAAGTCATTTTTTTATTGATGCTGGTCGCTAATCTATCGTTTGCCAATGATATGGTATGGTCAAAAACGGGCCATCGGGTCGTCGGTGAGGTGGCAGAGCACTACTTGAGTAAAAAAGCAAAGCGGGCCATCGACGCGTTATTGGACGGTAAAAGCCTGGCCGCAGTCTCTACCTTTGGTGACGAAATAAAGGCCGATAGAACATATGCCGAATTCAGTGCTTGGCATTATGTAAATATGCCCGCGGATAAAAGTTATTCCGAAACCGAACCCAGTGCCAACGGCGATTTGGTAATGGGGATCGACAAATGTATCGCTGTTATAAAGGATAGGAATAGCACACGTGACGATAAGGTTTTTTACCTAAAATTTTTAGTGCACCTTATCGGTGATCTTCATCAACCTATGCACGTAGGTCGGGCAGAAGACAAAGGAGGCAACGACATACAGTTGCAGTGGTTTAATGAAGGTACAAATCTACATAGGGTTTGGGATTCGAATATGATCAACGATTACGACATGAGTTTTACCGAACTGGCCTCTGAATTACCCGAACTATCCAAAAAAGAGGTAAAGGTACTTCAAAGCGGAACGCTTTTAGATTGGGTAGCGGAAACACAGGTGTTGGCCAATACAATTTATGACTCCGTTGAAACGGGTGAGAAACTTCGTTACCAATACAGTTATGATTGGTGGGGCACCGTAGAAGACCAATTGCAGAAGGGAGGCATTCGATTGGCTGCGGTTTTAAATGATACTTTTGAATAGGCCTTGTTAACATTGGACCCAAAAGGGGTTTTTCACCCTTTTTCCGTTTTTTAAAGTTGGGTTTGCACAAGTAGCTCACCATGTGGGTTGAAATAGGCTGAAAATCTGAAAAAATCATCAAAAAACCTGGTGTTCTCGTTGAGGTCGATTACGACCGAATTTCTAAGAATTATCTTTTGGAAATTTTATTCCCGCTAATGCTTCTTTGCCGCGAGCATTTAAACCTGTCTGTACCCGTAGCTCTTAATTTTGCGTGTTTGGTGGCTCTTCCTTGAACTCGTTTACGCCACATTCTGAAACTGCTTGGCTTCATTTCTGATCGCATCACTTCAATGGTTTCTTGTTCCGAAATGCCGAATTGAAACGTAATGGCTTCAAAGGGCGTACGATCTTCCCATGCCATTTCAATGATTCTATCCAATTCCCGTTCTGTAAATTCTTTTTTCATAGCCCGATAAAGGTACTGAACCCTTCTTAAAGGTGTAAAACAGTAATGATACTTTAAGTTTTATTTAATAATCCGAAAGGTTAGGTTGATGCGTTCTCCGATCTGTTTTTTGGTTTTTGCAATTTGGTGTTTCCAAAAATGTTGTGTTTCCCCTTGCATCAACAACAAGCTACCATGCTCCAACACCATTTTATGTTTTGCTTCCTTGATGGTATTGTGCCGAAGGTGGAAATAGCGTTCGGCACCCAAGCTGAGCGATGCGATGACCGGGTTTCTGCCCAATTCCTTTTCGTTATCGGCATGCCAGCCGTTACTATCTTGTCCTGATCGGTATAAGTTCAGGAGACAGGTCGTAAAATTAACGTTGGCCACTTGTTCCACTTTTTTTTTGATGAGGTCCAATTCCTCGGTAAACAAAGTGGGGTGCATGGTAATGTTGGAATAGGAGTAAGGTCTGGTATTATTGGCATACAATGCGGTAAGCCTGGGTTGCGGATAGGTTTTTCCAAAAACGGTGATGTCATCTTGCTGCCAAGAAATATTCTTTTTCAACGATTTGTAATGCACATTGGCTTCTTCATAGGATAAAAAATTTGGATAATAGAGGATATCACTATCGGGAAGCTGAAGGTGCGTCGGTGTATTGAACAAGTCGGCCATTATACCAAAACATTTTTAAGTTCATTTCGATATTCGGAAGGGTTCTGGCCCGTGAACGCTTTGAAGGATTTATTGAAATGGGAAAAATTGTTGAATCCGCATTCAAAACAGACCTCTGTAATACTCATCGGTTTTTCAGCCAATAGCTTTGAAGCATGCACCAATCGATATTCATTTACGAATTGTACAAAGGTCTTGTTCGTCATTTTTTTAAAGTACCGGCAGAATGAGGGAATGGTCATGCTGACCATAAAAGCAATCTGTTCCAGGGTGATTTCTTCCTTGAAGTTATTTTTCACGTGATTAAAGACCACGTTAATACGATCATTGTCCTTTACATCTGTGGTAAAAGAAAATCCTGTGGCGTTAAGCATCCGCATATCTTCCGAATTGCCCAATTCGTTCAATATATTTAAAATGGAGAGTAGCCTTTGGAAGTCGGTTTGATACTCAAGCACCTCGATTTTCTCGCCGATCTTACGCTTGGTCTTTCCTGAGAAAGCGATACCGCCCGAGGCCGTATTGAATAAACTTTCTATTTTTCTCATTTCTGGGATTTTAAAAAAATCGGTCCCCAGAAAATCGGTTTTCATTTGTACCACCGTCTCACTTTCATTACCGGTCAATGCATCGGTGAATCCGCAATGTGGCAAATTACTGCCGATAAGGATCAAGTCGCCATTGGTGTAATAGGATACGTGACTGCCGATCTGTCTTTTCCCACTACCGCCGTTTACATAGACCAATTCCAGTTCAGGGTGGTAGTGCCACACATTGTTCTTGTTCAACTTATGTTCATCGAATTTTTGGTAGGTGAATGAATGGCCGAAATCGGGTTCAATGGCTTCAAAGGCAGGTTTCAATTTTACCATGGTACTGTGTTTATAAATGTAAAGCTATGGAATGGCTACAATTCAATTATTTGCAAAATTAACCATAATCTATTCCAAATTACCTTATAGGTTATAATTAATGCTCAAGGGGGTTAATTTAGAACAGAAATCAGTAAAAAATGATGTAGTGAGGCTCTTAAGACCGTGATATCTTTGAAGTGTTCATAATGATTAACCTATAAAATTTAAATACTATGAAAAAATTCGCAAAATGTATCACGGTTGGGGCTTAAATGATTACAGCGGTAATGACCGCTGCCGGCACCCCAAAGTTAAATGTATTCACCACGGGCATGACCAATGTAGTGGTATTGACCATGGAAGCTCCTATTAATGGGGTCCAACTTACATTACTCGATGTCGATCTTCATTTGATCTATTC